>JAVBYL010000347.1 GCA_030824035.1 Humidesulfovibrio sp. | reverse complement strand
GCCACCTGCACAAGCACCTTGCGCACGGAGTGCTGCTCCAGGGCGTCGTACAGCCCGCGCTGCCAGTAGTTGCCCCAAACGGAAAGGCCCACCTGGCACATGGTCAGCAGCAGCAGCAGCAAGATGGCGCCGCGCACCTTGGCGCGCCGTTCGCAGTGCCAGTAAGGACCGGCAAGGCGCCTCACCTGGCGGAGAAAACTTTCGCGGCGTACGGGGCCGCCCTCGGCCTGGACCGCGGCTGGCGGAGAATCTGGCGAGGAATCTGGAGCGAGATCAGTCATGGTGTACTGCTTAATGCTGCTGGTGTTGTTCATGGCCACGGCAAAAGAAACATCAAGCAAGGGCAAACTGCCGACTGGTGATAAAATATACCAGTAAAATCATGCAAAACACAAGCTAAAGCTCTGCAACAGTCGCCCTGCCCTGGGAGCAATACCACCCTCCCCGCCCGCGCGCCAGCGCCTTGGCCTCCGGCAGCCCGCCCGGTTAGTCGAGGATTTGCAGAAAGCGGGCCTTGGAGTAGGCGAAGCGCAGGATGTCGTACTCGAAGGGCGTGTCCGTGGTGTAGTAGCGGAAGGGAATCGCGGCGCGGGTGTCCACTGCGCGCACGGCGGTGTTCACGTTGCTCGCCAGGGCGTGGTCCGAGAACCCCGCCAGGTCGAACAGGTACTCCATCTGGTAGTACGAGAACACAATGTCGCCCACAGTGCCTACGGTGTCGCGCCCGTTGGACGGGCCGTAAAAGGGCAGCACGATGTACGCCCCGGAAGGCACGCCCCACACGCCCAGGGTTTGGCCAAAGTCCTCCGGCTGCTTCTCGAAGCCAAGGTCCGTGGCCACATCAAACAGGCCGCCCACGCCCAGCACTGTGTTGGTGACCAGGCGGATGAGCGTCAGGTTAACCTTGGTTTGGCTGCCCTGCAGGGCGCTGTTGGCCAGGCGCGGCACCTCGTTCAGGTTGCTGATGGCGTTGGACACGCCAGCGCGCACCGGCGCGGGGAAAACATGCTGGTAGCCCGCCACAACGGGGAGCAGCACGGCGCGGTCGAAGCGGGCGTTGAAGTTGTAAACCAGCCGGTTTGTGCGCTCCGCCGGGTCGTACACGTACAGCATGGACTCCTGCTGGGTTTGCTGCACAGCGGCGGTATCCACCACGTGGGACTTGGGCGCGCGGAACCCGGTGGGCGGCAGGGTGTATTCCGGCGCGGTCTTCGTTGCGCCGCAGCCGGCAAGAACAGCCAGGGCGGCAAGCAGGGCGACGGCAAGCAGGGCCATGCGGCGAGAGGCGGCGGGCCTCGGCGCTGGGGTATTCATGGTGGTGTTCATGCTGCCCCCTACCGCCGGACCAGTTCCAGGGCTTTCGCTGCAAAGGGGGCGTATTGCAGATTGCCGCAATGCCCGCCCAGGGGGAACAGCACGCCCCGGCCGCCGAACACGTCCTTCAGGAAGGCCACCTCCCGCGCGCTCAGGATGGGGTCGTCCTCGTTGCCGATGAGCCGCACGTTGGCCGCATTGCGCAGGAACCCCTCCAGCCGCAGCAGCGAGCAGGCCGCCAGCGCGCCCTCCCTGGTCATGCCCGCGTCCCTAGTTTGGATGTAGGGCAGCAGGAACTCACTGAAATATTGCTCGAAGTTGACGTGGCTGGCGGCGATGAAATAGGGCAGCAGCGGCTCATTGGTGGGGATCTTTGTGCCCGCCGGAACGATGTACCCAGCGTCCAGGCAGGCATCGGAGGTGAACACCATGGACGAGGCTGTGATGCGGAAGCCCACGCCGATGATCTGCTTCAGCTCCTCGTCGCTGACATCCAGGCTGCGGAAGAAGCGGTACAGCACCTCGCTGTCCAGCCGCCCCAGGTGGTTTGTTTGGTAGAACTCGGAGAAGCGCTCGATGAACTTGGTGACGGCCTGCTGCGGGCCGCCGCCCTCACCGTTCGGGCGCAGCCACGAATCAAAGACCAGGGCGGAGTTGAACAGGTCCACGGGCGGATTGATGAGCAGCACCTTCTCGAAGTTGAAGCGCTTCTCGCGGGAGTCGCGCTCCGCGAGAAAGGCGGCGTGCAGCGCGCCCAGGCTGTAGCCGGTGATGCTGTAGCCGCTCACCTTGGCGCTGGCCTCCACATCGCTCTTGATCCAGCCAAGCAGCGTGTGCAGATCGTCCACATCGTACGGCACATAGCCGGAGAGGCCATGCTTGGACATGCTGACAATGAAGTTGAAATGCGTGGGCGAGGAGACGCCAATGGTGTGGTACCCGGCGCTGTAAAACAGATTTTGCAGGAAGCGCACCTTGGAGGAATTGTGCCTGGCCCCGGTGCCCGCGATGATGAAGATGAGCGGGGCCTCCCGCTTTTGCAGCATGACGGAGTATTCCATGGCGTCGCAATACCAGAACAGCTCCGGCACGCGCCTTTCGGCTATCTTGATGGAACGGACCTCCGGCACAACGTCCAGTGTCGCGGCGGGCAGCGTGTATCTGTAGTCCGGCGGGGTTCCGTACACCGTGGCCTTGTACCTGTTGGCGAAGGGATAGCCCGGCATCTGGCCCGGGGCGCCAGATACCACACCCACCGGGGCGTCGACTGGGACATCAGCCGGAGCGGAGGCAAAGGCCGCACCCACGGCGCAAAGCGCCAGCAGGCAGCAGAGGACTATGGCGCGGACGCTCAGCATGTCGTGCACTCTCCGGTCGTTCTCAACACTATCGTGGCGTCTGGCGCAGCCCAGGCGTAGGCGGCATCATGAGTCCTCTCGGCAGTAGTTGGCGAGAACTTAATGCGGTTTGCGCACCATGCCACAGCGCGGGCCATGTCGCAATGTCGACCGCGCCAAAAGGCTCGACCACGCCACAATGCTCGCGTCGCTGGCCTGGGCTGCGGCGCTGGCCCGCTCCCCCTGTGCCAAAGCGCATATACGTATCACACCGTTGCGTATTCCTCGCTTTTCGCCTATCCTCAAAAACCGATCCATTTGAATTTGCCGCAGTATTCACCGCAGCGGCAGGAGATTGAATGTGCGCTGACGATTCCCAGAAGGCCTTTGGACTGCGCCTGCGGCAGCTTCGCAAAGCGGCCGGGTTCACCCAGGCCTCCCTTGCGGAACATGCCGAGATTTCCTGCGTGTATGTGAACAAGCTGGAGCGGGGCCTGGCCTCCCCTTCCATACAGGTTTTGCAGCGCCTGGCCCAGTGCCTTGAGGCGGACATGGCCACCCTGCTCTCCTCCGAGGAGCCAGCCGCCCACCAGATGGACAACGGCGGCCGGACCAGCCCCTACCTGACGCTTTTCCGCAGCGGGGTCAGCGCGCAAACACGCGGGCTCATCTTTGAAACCATGGAAACCCCCATGCCCAGTTCAGACGACAAGCCCGAGAAACCGGAAAAGCCCGACTAGCCGGCCGTCTCTCCCGCCCACTCCTCTGGCCGACGCCTGCACCCCGCCATAAAAGCTCCACGCACCCCGCAAATCAATACTCACAGTATCTTGTTTCACCCCCCACGCCTGTTATAAAAAAACCAGCTAGAGGGCCGGGAAAGCGCACAGAATGTTACCCGCAACCTTGCGCCTAAGCATTGTCATAGCGCAACGTCAAACAGGGAAGGGCGCGATGCCACACAAGATCTCGGTGCTCATCGTCGATGACAGTCCGCAGGTGTGCGAGGCCATGAAGGTCAACCTGGAGCGGACCAAGCGCTTCACCGTGCAGACCGCACAGGATGGCAGGGTGGGGCTTCGGCTTGCGCAAAAAATCGTCCCGGATGTCATCGTTCTGGACATCATGCTCCCTGGGCAGTCCGGCGGGCAGATAGCCGAACAGCTGCGAGAGCTGCACAGCACGCAGCGCATCCCCATCATCTTCATAACCGGCATGATAACCAAGGCGGAGATAGAACAGCGCGGCGGCGAGATTGGCGGCGAAATATTTTTGGCAAAGCCCGTCAGCACCGAGGAACTCATCGCCACGATCCATTCCGTGCTCAAGCACTGACATTCCGACGGCCCATGCGGCCGCAGGGAGAACAGGCCATGAAAAGGACGCTCAGCATCGCCTCGTGGTTCAAAGTGTTGTTCAAGGTGTGGTTCAAGGCATCCCCCCTGGTGCTCGCCCTGGTTCTGACCGCCACGGCGCCGACCGCCAAGGCCCAGGCGCAGACCATCACCGTTGCGGGCACAGGCTCGTCCATGCCGCTGGTGCAGCTGCTTTTTACTGAGTACCAGAAACAGGCGCCGGAGGTTTCGCTGCACCTCGTCCAGCCGCCCCTGGGCACCAACGGCGCGCTCAAGGCGCTGCGGGCCAAGCGGGTCGATGTGGTCATCGTGGGCCGCCCCATAACCCCGGCGGAGCTGAACCAACTGGGCCAGCACTTCGACCTGGCCTACACGCCCTTCGTCATGGCCTCGTCCGATGGGCTGCGGCGCGGGGGCTTCAGCCTGGACGAGCTGGCCAAGGTGTACGAGGGCAGCCTGGCCTTCTGGGACAAGGGCGCGCCCATACGGCTCATCCTTCGCGGCAGTTTTGAAAGCGACACCCTGCTGCTGAAGGAAATGTCGCCCCGCATGGCGCAGGCCACAGTTGCGGCGAACAAGCGCCCGGGCATGGCCGGGGCGGTGAACGACATAGAAACGGCGAAGCTCATCGCCAGCACCCCAGGCTCCCTTGGCCCCACCACCCTGGGCCTGCTGCGGACCATGGGCCTGAATCTCAAACTTTTCCCGATCAATGGAGCGGCCCCCACCATCTCCAACCTGAAAAGCGGACGGTATCCTTGGCACAAGAAGTTATCCGTGGTGCTGCCACACACCCCGGACCCAGCGGTTGCGGCTTTCGCAAAGTTCCTACGATCACCCAGGGCGCAGGAGCTGATGCTTCAGTACGATTACATCCCCATAGCCCAATGAACACGCCAAACGGACAGAATTCCGTCACCGCCATGGTGACGCGGCTGGCGCTGCTGCTGGCGATCGTCGTGGGGCTCACCCCGGCCATCGCCTACTGGACCTATTCGTACACGCGGCTCTCCACGCAGTTGGAAAGCAACCTCCGCGTCCAGGCCCTCACCCTGACGGATTTCATCACCATCCAGCCCGACACCTGGGACCTGGCGCACGACCGCCTGCTGGGCACGCTGGACCGCCACGTGTCGCACAAGAAGGGCTTCACCATCCACAACGCCAAGGGCGAGGTGGTGGTGGACTTCCCACCGCAGGTCAAGGGGCCGTTTTTGGTGCGCACCCACACGGTGCACGCCTTTGGCCAGCCCGCCGGCAGCATCACCGGGCAGGAGCCCTTTCTGCAGGAGCTCATCATCGGCATCGTGGTGCTCATCACCAGCCTGGGGTGCGCCTGGCTGCTTTGGGTTCCCATCCGCGGGCTGCCCCTGGCGGCCCTTGCCGCGGCGGAGCGCGACCTGCGGGCCCGCGACCGCTACCAGCGCGCGCTGCTGAACAACTTTCCCTTCATGGTTTGGCTGAAGGACGTAAAAAGCCGCTACCTGGCCGTGAACACGAAGTTCATGGAGGCCACGGGCCTGACCACGGATGAGAACCTCATCGGCATGACCATGTCCGCCGTGACCCCAACGCCCCTTGCGGCGCAGCTGGAGGAGGACGACCAGTCCGTTCTGGCCGAGGGCCGGGCCAAGCGCGTGGAGCAGTGGGTGGATCTCAACGCCCAGCGCTGCTGCCTGGAAATCTACAAGTCGCCCGTGTCGCTCGATGGGGAAATCATCGGCACCGTGGGCTACGCCCAGGACATAACCCACCGCAAGCAGAGCGAGGACAGGCTGCACGAGACCCTGCGCATGCTGGAGGAGACCCAGGCCCTCAGCCGTTTTGGCGGCTGGGAGTACGACGTGGGCACCGGCGGGATGACCTGGTCGAACGAGGTGTACCGGCTCTTCGGCGTGGAGAAGGACTTCGACGTCAACGACATCCGCAAGACCATGAGCTTTTACACGCAGGAATACGCCGAGATCGTTTCCGACGCCTTCATCAACGCCGTGCAGAAGGGCATCCCCTACGATCTGGACGTGCAGATCTTGCCCGCCAACGGCAAGCGGCTGTGGGTGCGCACCATGGGAACCCCGCAGCTCTCGGATGGCAAGGTGACGTGCATCCGCGGCAACTTCATGGACATTACGGAAAAGAAAAGCATGGAGATAGAGCTTCAGCTGGCCAACGACATGCTGGAGCAGCGGGTTTCCAGCAGGACGAAGGAGCTCGCCGTCACCAACCGCGACATGAACCAGATCCTGTCCTCCATCGCCTCCATGCTCTTCGTCATCGACAAGGACGGCCGCGTGAACAGGTGGAACAAGGCTGCGGAAGACATTCTGCGCGAGCCCACGGTGAGCATCCTTGGCCAAGACCTTCGGGATTTGAACCTTGGCCTGGACAGCCAACAATTAACCGAAGGCATGGAAAAATGCCGGCAGGACCTGCAACCCATGAAGCTGCATAACCTCCACTACGAGAGCAATGACGGCAAAGAGGGGTTCCTGGCCTTCAACATCAGCCCCATTCTCGCGGAAAGCGGCCAGCTGGAGGGCTTCCTGTTCCTGGGAGACGACATAACCGACCTGAAGTTCCTGGAGTCCAAGCTCTCCCAGGCCCAGCGGCTGGAGTCCATAGGCCAGCTCGCCGCGGGCATCGCCCACGAGATCAATACGCCCATCCAGTACATCGGCGACTCCGTGACCTTCCTCATGGACGCCTTTGCCGAGCTGCTGCGCGTGCTGGACGTGTGCGCCCAGCTCGCCCGGCAGGAGAGCATCTCGCAGGAGTCCTTCGTGGCCCTGGCCGAAACCATCACCAAGGCCATGCAGGATATCGACTACGCCTTCCTGCAAACGGAGATCCCCAAGGGCTTCCACCGCGTGCAGGAGGGCATCGACCGCGTCAGCACCATTGTGCAGGCCATGAAGCGCTTTTCCCACCCGGGCGGACGCGAAATGCGCGCTGTGGACATCAACAAGGCCGTGGAGAGCACGCTCACCGTTTCGCACAACGAGTGGAAATACGTGGCCGACCTCGTCACCGACCTAGCGCCGGAACTGCCGCCCGTGGTCTGCTTCCCCGGCGACCTGAACCAGGTTCTGCTCAACGTCATCGTCAACGCGGCCCACACCATTGCCGATGTGGTGCAGGGCACGCAGGACAAGGGGCGCATAACGGTGAGCACAAGGCTTGAGGGCGAGCATGTGGCCATCAGGATAACCGACACGGGCACGGGCATAGCCCCTGGCGTGCGCGACAGGATCTTCGACCCCTTCTTCACCACCAAGGAAGTGGGCAAGGGCACGGGCCAGGGCCTGGCCATCGCCTACGACATCGTGGTCAAAAAGCATGGCGGCACCATCTCCTTCGAGACCGAGCCAGGGCATGGAACCACCTTCATCATCAAGCTTCCCATAGGAACCTGAGCGCCATGACAGCGGCAAGAGAGACTGGCGTGAAGCCGAAGATACTGTTCGTCGATGACGAGCCCGACATCCTGGAGGGGTTGCGGCTCATGCTGTATTCCAAGCGCGCGGACTGGGACATGACCTTCGCGGGCGGTGGAAGCGAAGCCCTCGCCCTCCTGCGCAAAACCCCGCACGATGTGGTGGTGACGGACATGCGCATGCCCGGCATGGACGGAGCCCAGCTGCTGCACGCCGTGCAGACCGAATGGCCGGAAACGGTGCGCATGATTCTCTCCGGCTATTCCGACCAGGAAAGCGTGATGCGCACGGTGAAGCTGGCGCACCGCTACCTGAGCAAGCCCTGCCCCCCGGAGGACATGAAGCAGGCCATCCACAAGGCCCTGCGCCTGCGCGACATCATCCTGAGCGTGCAGATCAAGCAGCTCATCTCGCGCATCGAGTCGCTGCCGGCCCTGCCGGAGCTGTACCGGCGGCTCACCATGGCGCTGATGAACGAGGGCTCCTCGCTGCAGCGCATCGGCGACATCATCGCCCAGGACGTGGGCATGTCCACCAGCATCCTGCGCCTGGTCAATTCCTCCTTCTTCGGCCTGCCCACGCGCGTTTCCAACGTGCAGCACGCGGTAAAGCTGCTGGGCACGGAGACCATCCGCGTGCTCATCCTGTCCATCCACCTGTTTTCCACCATCAGCCCTCGCAACTTCCCCGGCTTTTCCCTCAAAAAGCTCTGGGAGCACAGCACCCGCGTGGCCTGCTTCGCCAGGGCCATCGCCGAGATAGAGCACGCCAGCCCCGACGAACGCGACAACTGCTTCATTGCCGGCATGCTGCACGATGTGGGCAAGCTGGTCATCGCCACCACCATGACCTCGGACTACCGCAAGGTGCTGAACCTGGTGCGCGAGAAGGAAATACGCATGTGCGACGCGGAGATGGAGGTGATGAAGACCACGCATGCCGATGTGGGGGCCTATCTCATCAGCCTGTGGGGCTTCAGCGACACCATCGTGGAGGCCGTGTGTTGGCACAGCACGGAGGAGCAGATAGACTGCAACCGCTTCTCCACCGCCGTGGCCGTGGCTGTGGCCAATTCCTTCGATCACGAGTATGTGTACATAGGCCCCAACCAGGGCAACAGGAACAACCACAAGTCCAAGCCGAACAAAGAGGACAGCGAGAAGTTCCGCTTCGCCGACCGGCTGCAGTACCTGCAGGAGATGCGGGACTGGCGCTCCGTTTGCCACCGCACATTCGACAAGGAACGCTAGATGGCAGAGAAAATCCTGTTCGTCGACGACGACGCCAAGGTGCTGGAGGCCTTCAGCGCCAATCTGCGCAAGAACTTCGTGGTGACCACGGCCCTGGGCCCGGAGGAGGGGCTGAAGCTCATCCAGGAGGCCGGCCCCTTCGCCGTTGTCGTTTCCGACCTCAAGATGCCCAAGATGGACGGCATCACCTTCCTCTCGCAGGTGCGGGAGCTCTCGCCAGACACCGTGCGCATGATGATCACCGGCTTTGCGGATGTGGAGGTGGCCATAGACGCGGTGAACGAGGGGCAGGTGTTCCGCTTTTTGACCAAGCCCTGCCCGCCGGAAACCCTGGCCAAGGCCCTGGAGGCCGGGCTGGAGCAGCACAGGCTCGTTATTGCGGAAAAGGAACTGCTGCGCGGAACCCTGCGCGGCAGCATACGCGTGCTCTCAGAGGCGCTGAGCCTCGCCAATCCGGAGGCGTACGGCCGCTCGGAACGCATCAAGGTCCTTGTCCGCAGGCTGCTCAAGACATTCAAGGTCAAGGGCGCGTGGGAGCTGGAGCTGGCGGCCATGCTCTCGCACATCGGCTGCATGGCCCTGCCCAGGGCGGTGCTGGAAAAAATCGCCACCGGCAAAAAGCTCACCACCGAGGAGCAGCACCTGTACGCCAGCCACCCGGCCGTGGGCGCGGGGCTCATCGAGCACATCCCCCGCCTGGGCAAGGTGGCGGAGATCATCGCCAACCAGCACAAGCGCTACACCGCCAATCTTTCGGAGGGCGCCCGGATTCTCAAGATCGTGGTGGACTTCGACACGCTGGAAAGCAAGGGGCTCACGCCCTCGCACATCTTTGTGCGCATGCGCGGCTGCACCGGCTGCTACGACATGGCCCTGCTGGAGCGTTTCGAGAAGTCCCTGGGGCTGGAGGGCAGCTACATCCGCAAGAACGTCACGGTGAAGGAGCTGAAGGAGAGCATGATCCTCGACGCCAACGTGGTGACCCAGGAGGGGCTGCTGCTGCTGGCCAAGGGCATGGAGCTCAACGAGACGAGCATTTACAGGCTCATCCAGGCGGCCAAGACCTTCAGCATCATCGAGCCCATCTCCGTGCTCATCGCCTCGGACACGCTGCAGACCATCGACGCGTAGAGCCGACAGGCGATCTTATTCCGGCTGCCGATCAGCCTGTCGCCGATTAGCCCCTGCCATCAGTCGGCTGCCAATCAATCAGTCGGCGGCGTATTGCTCGGGCAGGCTGCCGCGCACGCCGCGCACAAACCAGCGCATGGACAAAAGCTCCTGGTCCGTGGCCATGCGGCCCTGCGGAATGCGCACGGCCCCGGCCTGGTCCACAATGGGCCCGGCGAAGCTCATGTCCTCGCCCTTGGCCATGCGGGCCTTGAGGGCCAACACCTTGGCGGCAGCGGCCCTCGGCACCGCCTTGCCAAAGGGCGCAAGGCCCACGCCGCCCGCCTCGAACCCCACAAAAACCTGCTCGTTCTTCCAGGCGCCCGCGCGCACCTTCTTCACCACATCCACGTACACCGGTCCCCACTGCAAGGTGGTCGAGGTCAGCGCGCAGGCCGCGCCGTACTTGGCCGAATCCGTGCCGTAGCCCACGGCGGCAACGCCCTTCGCGCAGGCGGCCCGGGACGATTCCGAGGTGTCGGCCATCTCGCGGATGAGGTCGTGCCCGCGCGCGGCCAGTCCCTCGGCCTGGGTGGTCTCGTTCAGCGCGTCGCGCCAGGAATTCAGCCACACCAGGGTGTTGAGCCTGTCGGCATCGTAGCTGACCTTGGCCTCGTCCAGACCGCGCCGCAGCCCAAGGGTGAAGGCGTTGATGCCGCGCACCACCTCCGGAATGGGCTGGGTGGCCACGGTGCCCACGTTCCGGTAGCCCATCAGCCCGGCCAGGTACCCGGCCAGGTACTCGCCCTGCTCGATGCGCACCATGTAGGTGCCCATGTTGGGCCGGGTTTTGTACCCGGCGCAGTGCATGAAGGTGACCTTGGGGAATTCCCCGGCCACCGTGTACATGGGCTCCATGTGGCCAAAGGTGGTGCCGAAGATGACATCGTACCCCTGGCGGGCATACTCGCGGAACACGCGCTCCGCGTCCGCCGGGGCGGCGATGTTCTCGGTGTAGGCCACCTCCACCTGTGCGCCCAGCTTCTTTTTCATGTGCTCAATGCCATCGTGCTGCGCCGTGTTCCAGCCCTGGTCGTCGATGGCGCCAAGCAGCACAAAGGCCACGCGGGTTTTCTTCTCCGCGGCCTGGGCGGGCGCAGGCCCACAGGCAAAAACGCCCACGGCCAGCACAAGAGCGGCGAACACAGTCAGGACCTTCAGCCTAGCGAGAACTCCCTTCGTGGACATATGCGGCTCCTCCTCGCGAACACGTTGCAACGTGGCAAACGCCGACCTTCAATTTCCACCAAGCATAAGGCATCTCCCTGGAATCAATCAAGCACGAGTGTCGAACATGCCGGGGGCTACGGCAAGCAAACAGGTCCAACGCATCCACGGCCTGAGGTGCGATTCCTTGCCTCATGGGGAAAATCGTTCTGAATCGGCGGGGTCGCACGAACGTTCATCATTGTATAATTATCGTTGTTTTCCATGACACTTGCCTGCAAGCGCCAGCTTTTATCGCCCACATTTAGGGGGTTACAGGCAGTTATCTATTGCGTTCGGTAATCAGTTCCAATAAACTACGTATATTCGAAGTCAGGAGCTTTACACAATGTCCGCAAATGCAGATGCCACCGAGACGACCCCCGCCTCCCCCGTTGGGCGGCCCAGCCTGGACGCCAAGCCCGATGGCCCGCGCGTCGAGCGCCTTCCCGGCGCCCACCTGCGCTTGAACCTCGGGGCCACCCTCACCATGCGGCTGTTGTGCGTGAACATGAAGTACGAGGCCAAGGTCGTCGGGGTTGAGCCGTATGGCTATATTGTGGTGCAGGCGCGCCTGCCGCAAGACACCCTGACCCTCCTGGCGCTGAACAACCAGCTGGTGGCCCAGGTGGTCAGCGATGGCGTGGTGTACGGCTTCCGCTCCCAGGTCATCAACCGCGTGTCCAAGCCCGCGCCCATCTTCTTCCTTTCCTACC
>JAVBYL010000079.1 GCA_030824035.1 Humidesulfovibrio sp. | reverse complement strand
GTCTGCCACAGGCGTTCGAAGGCGTGCCCGGTGTTCTCCGCGTCGTCGGCATCGGCCAGCACCAGCTCCAGGGCGCGCTGGTAAAAGGCCAGCGGCCGCGCCAGGATGCGGTCGCGCCGGACGAGCATGTTGCCCGTGGCCGCCCGGACCAGAAACTCCGCCGGGGCCGGGGCCTCAAACAGCGCCTCGAACACGCGCGCCACGGGGATGTCCTTGCCCCAGCCCTTCCAGCGCCCCTGCTTGGCAGGGTCGGCCAGATCGTGGGGGCGGCCCAGGCCGTCGCAGCGCAGGCGGAACCAGGCCAGCCCGGCAAAGGGCGTGTCCGCCTCGGCGAGGTCGAGCAGGCGCTGGCGCAGGACCGTGGGCGTCACGGGCGGCTCCTCCGGCGGGGCCAGGTGCGCAAAGGGGTTGCCCTGCAGGAAGGCGGTGTGCCTGGGCAGGGCGTGGTACTGGGATATGATGTGCGTGAGGAAGGTGTGCGCCTCGCGCCCCAGGTTCGGCAGGGGCGTTACGCGTGCGCCCGGCGGCGGCAGCCCGGAGTCCAGCTCCGGTCCTTTGTTGTACACGCAGGCGGGCAGGCCGAGCTCGCGCAGCCACGAGAGGTCCTCGCGGTAGCGGGCCACCACCAGCTCCAAGGCTGGGGCGGGGTGCTCCCGCTCAGTCGTGGTCATGCCCGTGCCGGCCCTGATGCCGGTGGCTGTGGTCGTGCTCGTGCTCCTGTTCGTGCTTGTCGTGCACGTGGCGTCCCTGCCCCTGGTTCCCGTCCTCATGGCCGTGCGGCCCGTAGTAGGCGGTACCGTGTTCCCCATGGTTTCCGAGTTCGAATCCGTGCCCGTGCCCGTGTCCGTGTCCGTGCCCGTGGTCGTGGCTTTTGCCCGCCTCGGCCTCCAGCAGGTAGGCCCGCAGGAAGGTGGGGTACGCCCCCGTGGAATACGTGCCCGAGCCGTAGCCCAGGGAAAGAATGCTGCCCAGCGGCAGGGGGCCGTAGCCGTCGGCCAGGGTCTTGAGCACCGCCAGGCCCGTGGGCGTTGCCAGCTCCATGCCGGAGTCGGTGGCGAAGGTGCGCATGCCGCGCGCCAGCTCCGCGCTGGCCGGGGCGGGTACCGGGAAGCGCCCGTGGGAGAAGGTCACGAAGCCGGAGCCCAGGTTCACGGGCGACACGATGACCTGCTCCGCGCCGGTGGCCTGGGCCAGCAGCACTGCGCCCAGGGCGTCCACCACGGTGTCCACCGCGCCCACTTCATGGAAATGGATGTGCTCCAGGGGCTCGTTGTGCACCTTGGATTCGGCCTCGGCCAGGCGGGTGAGGGCGGCCAGGCCCAGTTTCTTCACGCGTTCGGGCCAGTGGCTTTCCGGCGCGGCGTTGACGATATCCGTCAGGTCCTTCAAATGCCGCAGGGGCTGGGGGGTTTCCTCCAGCACTTCCACGCGCCGGGTGCGGATGCCCTGGACCATCTGCTCGGAAACGCGGACAGACACGCCGGGCAGGCCGAGGGCGGCCACGGCCTGGGCCAGAAGCGCCTCGCCGTCGGGCAGCAGGTCGCTTAGGGAGGCCAGGAGCATGTCGCCGGAGACACCAAGGGAACATTCAAGATACAGAGTCTTCACAGGCTGATTATCCTTTGCGTGCGGCTTCGCACTGGGCGTTGATGATGTGGGCCATGTATCCGGCCCCGAAGCCGTTGTCGATATTCACCACGGTGACGCCGGGCGCGCAGGAGTTGAGCATGGTGAGCAGGGCGGCCAGACCGCCGAAGCTTGCGCCATAGCCCACGCTGGTGGGCACGGCGATGACCGGCGCGGCGACGGCTCCGCCCACCACCGAGGGCAGCGCGCCGTCCATGCCCGCCACGGCCACCACGGCGCGGGCGTCCAGAAAGTCGTCCAGCACGCTGAGGAAGCGATGGATGCCCGCCACTCCGCAGTCGAAATGGCGCACCACCCGGCTGCCCAGGTGCTCGGCCGTGCGCGCGGCCTCCTCGGCCACGGGCAGGTCCGCCGTGCCTGCGCTCACCACAATGACCTTGCCCACCGGCTGCACCGGCTGGCGCACCACGGAGAGGATGCGCGAGAGGGGGTCGTAGGCCGCGCCCTCCATGCCGCGCACGGCCTCGTAGTGTTCCGCCGCGGCGCGGGTTCCCAGCACGCGGCCATTACGCTCGGCCAGCTCGTGGAAAATATGCGCCACATGCTCCGGCGTTTTGCCCTGGCAGAACACCACCTCCGGCTGGCCCTTGCGCAGCAGGCGGTGGTGGTCCAGCCGGGCGAATCCGGCGTCGGCATAGCTGTTGCCAAGCAGTTGGCGCTTCACCTCTTCCGGGGTGAGCCGCCCCTGGCGGAAGTCCTCAAGCAGCGAATCCACGTTCACGAGCGTTCTCCAAGGCAAAAGTGGGCAAAACCGATAAACAGGGCGCGCTGGCGCAGGGACTCCAGGCAGGATTCCGCCAGCAGCCGCTGGGCCGGGCGGATTTCCAGGCGCACGCCATCGGGCGCGTGGCTTTCGCAGGGCAGGCCCGAGCCTCCTGGTATCAGCCGCGCGCGCAGGTCCGCAAGCCCCATCTCCCGTGCGGCACGCTCCAGGCCCTCGATGGCCGTGAGCCGCGCGTGGGTCAGCTCATGGCCCGTGGGCACGCGTGTTGCCAGGCAGGAGTTGGAGGGATCGTCGGCGTTGGGCAGGCCCACCAGCCGCGCCAGCTGGCGCACCCCGGCCTTGTCGATGCCGCAGGCGGCAAGGGGCGAATGGACGCCGCACTCGGCCACGGCGCGCCTGCCGGGGCGGGCCGGGTCGTCGTCGGCGTTGGTGCCCTCGGCAATGGCCCGCCCGGGGCCGAAGTGCCCGTCCGCCACCTTGCGCACCTCCACCAGCACCCGGAGCTTGCACAGGTAGCAGCGCTGGGCGCTGTTGGCGCGCAGGTCGGCGTCGGCCAGTGTGCTGATGTGCCGCACAAAAATCCGCGTGCCGGGCTCCGCCTCCCTGCCCAGGCCCCCATTCAAGCCCATGCCCAGGCCCAGGTGCGCGGCCATGGCCTCGGCGCGCAGGCGTTCGGCTCCGCACACGAACTCGGAGCGCACGTTGACCCCCACGGCGTCCTGGCCCAGGGCCGTCACCGCCGCCCAGAGGGCGAGGGTGCTGTCCACGCCGCCGGAAAAGGCCACGGCCACGGGGCCCATGGCGCGGAAGGCGTCGAGGAGGCGGAGAAGGCGTAAGTCCATGTGTGTTCCTTTGGCTCCCGGAGGGCGGTTTGGCCCTCCCCCAGTGTGAACGCCGCCTCAGGCCGCGTGGCGACCCGGAGCGGCGCTCGCGGAAAGGTGATCAGGGCATCGTTCCCCAGGCAGGGGATTGGGGGAGGGGGATCCCCCATCACTGCAACTATTCGATTCCCAGGCCCCAGCCCTGGCGCACGGTGCGCCGCCAGTCGGCGAACTCAGCCGCGAAGTCGGCCAGCTTCAGCTCGCGCTTTTCGCCGGTGCGGCGGTCCTTGGCCTCGATGATGCCGTTCTTGAGGCCCTTGCCGCCCAGCACCAGCTGCATGGGCATGCCCATGAGGTCGGCGTCCTTGAACTTGCTGCCGGGGCGTTCGTCGCGGTCGTCGTACAGCACCTCTATGCCCTGGGCCAGCAGGTCGGCGTAGAGCTTGTCGGCGGCCTCGGCCACCTCGGCGTCCTTGCCGGCCAGGGAGAGCAGGGCGACCTCGTACGGGGCGATGGACGGCGGGAACTTGATGCCGTCGGCGTCGTTGTTCTGCTCGATTGCGGAGGCCACGATGCGCGACACGCCGATGCCGTAGCAGCCCATGACCATGGTCTGCTCTTTGCCGTTCTCGTCCAGGAACACGGCGTTCATGGCCTGGGAGTACTTGAGGCCCAATTTGAACACGTGGCCCACCTCGATGCCCCGGCGCAGGCGCACGGCCCCGCCGCAGCGCGGGCACTTGTCGGCCTCGGTGATGTTGCGCAGGTCGGTGTAGGCGTCCACCTTGCAGTCGCGGCGCAGGTCCACGTTCTTCAGGTGCGCGTCCGCCGCGTTGGCGCCAACCACCCAGCCGCAGTCGAAGTCCAGCTCGCGGTCGGCGATGAGCTTGATGCCCGGGGCCTTGAGGCCGACGGGACCGGCGAAGCCGACGGGCGCGCCCGTCCAGGCCACCACCTGCTCCGGGCTGGCCAGCTTCACGTCCTGGGCGTTCAGGTGGTTCTTGAGCTTGATCTCGTTGAGCTCACGGTCGCCGCGCACCAGGGCGGCCACGGGGGCTCCGTCCACGTCGAACAGCAGGGTCTTGATGAGCGTGTCCGCCTCGATGCCCAGGTATTCGCACACCTCGGCCACGGTGTGCATGCCGGGCGTGGGCACGGTGCTGAAGGGGTCACAGTCGTGTCCGCAGTCGCACTTGCCCACGGGCGCGACAACCTCGGCCTTTTCCATGTTGGCGGCGTATTCGCAGGCCTGGCAGGTGGCGATGGTGTCCTCGCCGGTGTCGGCCAGCACCATGAACTCGTGGCTGAAGTTGCCGCCGATGGAGCCGGTGTCGGCCTCGACAGGGCGGAACTCCAGGCCCAGGCGGCGGAAAATGGCGCAGTAGGCGTCGTACATGCCGCGATAGCTGGCGTCGGCTCCGGCCTCGTCGCGGTCAAAGGAGTAGGCGTCCTTCATGACGAATTCACGGCCGCGCATGAGGCCGAAGCGCGGGCGGATCTCGTCGCGGAATTTCGTCTGCACCTGGTACAGGTTCAGCGGCAGCTGGCGGTAGGAGCGCACCTCGCCTCGGATGAGGTCCGTCACCACTTCCTCGTGGGTGGGTCCGAGGCAGTACTCGCGGTCGTGGCGGTCCTGGAAGCGCAGCAGCTCCTTGCCGTAGAACTCCCAGCGGCCCGTCTCGCGCCAGAGGTCGCCCGGCTGCACCATGGGCATGAGGATTTCCTGCGCGCCCGCGCGGTTCATTTCCTGGCGCACAATGTCCGCCACCTTGTTCAGGGTCTTCAGCCCCAGGGGCAGGTAGGTGTAGATGCCCGCGGTGAGCTTGCGGATGAACCCGGCGCGCAGCAACAGGCGGTGGCTGATGACCTCCGCCTCGGCGGGAACTTCCTTCAGGGTGGGGACGTAGGATTTGGACAGACGCATATGTTTCTCCCGTAGGTTCGATGTGCTGATGTGTTTTCTGGGTGAGGCTCCGCCTCCCCCACACCCCCGGCGGACTGGGGGGCAAGGGGGCTAGCCCCCTTGCGGGGGAGCGGGAAAGAAATATCTTACCCCAAGGCAACACGAACTTATCCAGTAAAATCTGGCCGTTGTTGCCTTGGGCTTCGCCAGGCCCCACTCAGATTTTGCATGACCCCCGAAAAAGTCCTGGCGTGATTGAGAAATGCAGCGGCAGGATGTTCTTATGAAAAATCCATCCCCCACCCCACCCACGGCGTCACAGGCGTATATCTACATCAGACTCTCGTCGCAAGCGCAAGCCTGGGGCGACGGCGAACGAAGGCAGCACGACGCCGCCCTGCGGTTCGTGGAGACCCACGGCCTGCCGGTCGCTGAAACCCTGCAGGACATTGGCGTCTCCGCGTTTCGTGGCGACAACGCACAAACTGGTGAGCTTGGCCGTTTTCTGCAGCGCATCGAGAACGGCGAGATTCAGCCAGGTTCGGTGCTTGTCGCGGAGTCGCTCGATAGACTGACAAGAAACAGGGTGAATCAGGCGCTGATGTTGCTCCTGAACATCACGCAACACGGCGTCAGAATTGGTCTCACTGCCCAGAATGTGATTCTCGATCTCGCCTCCTACGCCGCGTTCTTCCCGATCCTGGCGGACATGATGCGTTCGAACAGCGAGAGCGAGCACAAGTCGTTCAGATCGCGCGCGAATTGGGAAACAAAACGCAAAAAAGCGAAAGATGGCGTCATCGTGACGAGGCAGGTTCCGCGTTGGCTCGAGGTTCGTGACGGCAAGATTCATGTGCTCGAAGAGCGTGCGCAGCTCGTCCGTCGCATCTTCGATATGTACGTGAGTGGCTACGGGCGTGGCGTCATCGCCAACGCGCTTATCAAGGAAGGCATTCCGGCCTGGAACACGCGCAAGCCCGTCTGGCACAGGAGTTACATAGAAAAACTGATGTGCAACCGGGCAGTTGTCGGCGAATACATCGCCGAATTCAAAACAGAAGAAGGCGGCAAGGGGCAAGAAGTCATTACGGGCTACTACCCAGAAATCATCGACCCGGCGCTGTTCGACCGCGTTCAGGACATGGCGTTCCTGCGCAGGAAGGGGCAGCGGGGCAGGAAGGGCAAGAAGTTCGCGAATCTTTTTCAGAAACTCGCCCGTTGTTCGGTCTGCGGCGGAACCATGGGCTACCACAACGCCACCGTGGACAAGACGAGAAAGGGCGGCGTCAGGCCGTGGGCGCACTACCTGACGTGCAATTCCGCCCACGCCGGACACGGCTGCTCAAATCGCCGGTACTTCAACTACTTGTACCTTGAGAACTTCGTGCTCTCCGGAATCATCGACGATCTCGACATCGTCGCCGCCGTCGGCATCCATGATGCCGTCATGAAGCAGCACGTGGATCGCGTCGCCTCGCTCGAAGCACAAATGGACCATGCTGACGCTTCGATCCAGAAGCATGTGTCGTTGCTCACCACGGATGACCTCGACCTCACGGGACTTGAGGAACTGGGGCAGCAGCTTGCGGAATTAAAGCGGAAGCGTCACGGCCTGCGGGCTGCTTTGGCCCAGGCACGTGCCGAAGCGACTGCGGCGCGGCAGGCTGCGGAAGATTCGAGACAATTCCGGGAGCGTTCGAAAGTCGACGCGCTTTCGCCCGACACCGGCCTGCCCGCGTATGTCAACATGTCAGACGAAGCGATTTACGCGCGACGCGCGCGCATCGCCCTACAGATGCGGAGCGTCATTGAGTCCATCGCGTGCAGCCCGGATCACACGGTCAAGATCGTGATGAAGACCGGCACGGCTTACGAACTCATCGAGAAGGATTGGATATGCACCCGCCAAGGGCCGCTGACTCCGTCTGGCAAGCCGGCCGTCGCAAAATCTTTCGTCGGGCGCGCCACATGGCAGCTCGGGCAAACGGGCGAGCCCGCTCCGGACGGGCACGAGGGCGCGACGACTGCCTGGTCCGAGCACTCCTGCGGCGCCGCCAAGGGCAAGCGGCACCCGGACGCTCAAGACAAAAGGCCCCGGAGCGCTGCCACTCCGGAGCCTCACGAACTCTGCCGGAAACAGCCAAGTTTACTCGGTCGGCGCCGGGTCCATGAACCTTTCGAAGAATGGGCGCAGGAACATGTGGTCGGCGCTGACGCGCTTGCCAGACATGCTCACGCCGTTCTTCCAGATGACAACGTCGAGGGCGGGGCCGGGCTTGAGCGACAGCGCCTCGCTCCCGGGGTGCTTGTCGACGAATCGCAAGACATACTGCAGCGTGAGCGCGATGTGCTCGCGCTTGGGAAACGCGGCTTCAATGCGCACCGCGGACCGCTGTGCTTTCTCATCCGGAGCTTCGGGCAGCCAGTTGGTCCAGGCGGCGGCGTTCCTGCGCACGAAGCGCGCTGCCAAGGCGTCGGGGTATGCGGCGGCGAGGATGACGCCGGCGGAGTTCACGAACGAAAGGATGGCGCTGGATGAGTTCCGCGCGAAGTCGCCATTCTCCCAGAGCAAGCCGACAGGGCGAAATGGCGGCTTGAGCGGGTCCACGGACGGGACGAGCATGCCGTGCGTACTGGACAGCCGGGCCACCACGTCGCCATTGGTCAGCGGCCACGCACTGTAGTTGTCCATGGCGTCTGCGAGCCGGAGCGACCTGTAGTCGAACAGTGTTCCAGCTGCCTCCATGTTGAAGTTCGCGGCAGCGGTCTCATCGAGCGCCCGCACGATTGCGTCATCGTCGGTCAGCTCGCGGGCGTTGGCGATGCTGCGTGTCTGCAGCCGAAGATTGTCGCGTACGGCTGTCCGGAACACGCGTCCCTTGCGGTCGCGGCAGCCAACAAGTCGCAGTGTGTCGTTCATCTCGACGACGAGCCAGCGAGTTTGCACCGCACGGCATGGTGCGCCTGTGCGGCGAGACAAAGCGGGAACGACTACGCCGTGGGACAGGGTGAGCAGAAATCTTGGGGTCGGCGACGGGTTGACCATGGCGCATCTCCTGTTGAGGTGAAAGGGATCATGATCTCCCAGAACTTCGCTCCGAAGTCGACCCAGAGGACCTGATATTCGAGGCTCTCGAAGCTTGGCATTCCTGGCCATTTTGAGGCGCCTCAAATTCATTTCACGCAATTTCAGCGTGTTGTCGCAAGGAGATGAAGCACAAACCTCTACGTCACTCCAAACCACAGCAAACGAGCAGGAGCTTGCGTTCCCTATGCTCACGGCGCAACCAGAGGCGCGTCAGGCATTGGAACATGATGAAGGGCTTGTTCAGCCTACCAAAGTGATGGCGGCGGCAAACCGGACTGCATGCCTGGCGTTCTGCGCCAACGCTTGCGCGGAGAAAGCCCAATGGGGCGGTGGCGTTTGGCCGGGAGAGGGGCTGCACGGCCTTCGAGACAGTGTTCGGGAGGGTGAGCTGCTGGGAAATCAGGCGTCAGGGCGCGCCGCAGGATGAAAGCCACGGCAAAGAGCGCCAGCAGCGCAAAAGCCGCGAGCAGAAGGACGAAAATGGCGAATGAGGGCATCGAGGACGACCGTGCGGGCTATGGTTGCTGTAGGCCGTTATCGCCATCGGGCTCCAGCTCCCGCCACATTTTCCGCAGATACGACGGCGAGACCTGGACGCGCAGCTGCTTCGAAAAGTAACGCGCGATGAGCCTGAAACCGAGCCCCTGGCCGTGAAGCTCGCGCACCAGCGCCCACCGCGATAGCACTTTGTCGCGCAAAGGAGAGGGCCGCTCGTTCCGCAGGTTCTGGACGCGGGACTCGCGTACGCGCTGAAAATCCTCGAATTGCTCCGGGCCGGCGGTACGGAATCCGCGTCGGCGGACCGTGTCGAAGCCGAAGCGACGGATTGCGCCGAGCAACGCGACGTACGGAGTCGGCGGCGTGGCCGTGGCGCATGCGGCGAAGGCGTCGAAAAGGATGTGTTCGCGGTCAGACTCAGCGAGACCGGCGAGCCAGCGCAACGCCCGGGCACGCTCTTTCGCTGTGTTCAAGCCGGAGGGATGTATCGCGAGCTTCGGCACCGGCTACCTCAGGTACACGTCAACGCTGTCGAGGCGGTTGTGCCCGATCTCGTTCGCCACCGCCTGCTTCGCCTCTTCGTGCGACAGGCCTTCTTCGATAGCTTCGTGCATGCGCGCCTGGGCGAAGCTGTGCTTGAGCCCGTGCGTTCCCCTGCCCGGCGCATACTGTCCCGTCGCCCGCGCCGCCGCTTCGACGGCGCGCAGAAAGGTGCGGTACGGCGAGGCGAGCTGACCATGCTTCGTGATGTGCTCCTCCAACTCGTGGTAGGTCTTCGGTTGGACGAAGTGTGTAGTCTGTTTGCCTCCTTTCTCGGTGACAACGATGCGCCCGACGGCAGCGCCGGACATCGGATCCATTCCGAGCCCCAGCAGATTCGAGGCGGTGAGCGGATTGCTTCCGCGCGCCGGAGCGCCGACACCTTCCGCTCGACACCCCGTCTCGCCCATGAGCTTGGCCTGGAGCCGAAGACCAGCATCAGGAATGGCGGCATAGAGGCCTGCGGGGTCGGGGTACGCGCGCGAGGCGTAGCCGTTTGAACGCGCGAAAAGCTCGGCGCGCCAGTGGGCTTTTCCTTCCGCCAGGACTGTGCGGATGCCCTCGGCGGACTCGCCGCCATGGCGCTCGGCGTAGACGTCAAGCGCGTGAGAGAGCTTCGTGAGTGCGGAGATTTCCCGCTCAATGGTTTGGAAAGAGCCGCCAGCCTCGCGAAGCGCTTGGCCTCTGCCGACGATGTACGTCCAGACAAAGCCGGAGACCCGGCGCGCCTGGCGCAAGTCACGCAACCCAGCGCGCTGCAGGAACTCCACAAAACGATGAATGTCACTCCGATAGACGCCCCAGGTGCCAATGCCTCGAATGAAGCGCCGGTCCACAGCTCCTTTCTTCCGCCCGATTGCACGGACGCCGCCGAGTAGCGCCTCTGCTTGCGAGTGCAGCGATTTCGGCCACCTGTTCGTCCCCATGTCCTCCGTCCTCCCGTTCGCTTTGTCCTTGCTTCTTCAGTTGAGTAGTGTGCTCTTTCTGCGAGCCAGGCTCGCGCGCCGGTCTTGCCGGCATGTGCGTCGAGGAAGGTCCTCGGCGCCGACGGTAGCAACTCCGCCGATCCAATTTATCTGCAGCTCCTTCAGCAGGTGGTTCCGGACTGGACTGTCCGGTGGTTCTGCTCGCCCGAATGTGATCGGCACGAGCGGTTCAGGGCCTGTGGGGCGACTTCATGGTCGTCCCGAACACCGTTGGTGGGCACTTCAGTCATCCCGTCGAGCAGGCGACCGTTCACGAAGCGCAATGCTTCGAAGCCCAAAACAAAACAGAGGCACAGAGTAGCCTGCGCCCTGGGCTGAAAAATAATCAAGGGCTGGAGAATGGGTTTTTGAAGGAGGCGGTGAAATTGGCGGGAATGAAATCCTGTCCGGTTTTGTTGACAGCACAAGGCGTCAACAAAACCGGACACAGCGATAGCTTCGCGAGTAGATCAGGGCAGGAAGAGTGCGCGCTTCAGTGCGCGGTCATTGTGCGCAGCCCGGTGCGCACACGGGAAGGCAGCGCGGAGCGCGCCTCCTCGCCGTCCAGGGCACGATACGGCGCGCAGTCTCGCGGTCAAGGTCGCGCTCCGCGCTCCCTATGACCGCGCCCCTTGGCGCGTCGTGGGGCCAGCATGTGCGACGGCGAGGGGGAGCGGCGACTTTCGCTTGGGTTCAGGGGAGCTGGCCTAGGGGCATGATGGCTGGCAATAGGTGACATTGCCTGATACGATGAGCAGAAGAAGATAACCACAACGTAAACATTCCACGTGCGAGCTCGCAGAGTTCCTCCAAGCATAGTGCCCCTTGCGGCTCCGCCAAACGCTAAGGTCACGTCCGTCAAGGCGGTGTAAATTCGTCTGGCCATGAAGGTGGAAATGCTCACGCCGCTCGGGGTGGGATTTCCAGCAAGCTGTCCGCGTTGAGTTCAGGTGTTGATTCCGCCATGGCTTCTACTGTATATAGCGGTGTTGGAGTTGCCACTTGTCGTTATGCTCTAGCAGCACCGCCCCGATGAGTCGGACGATGGACGCTTCGTTGGGGAAGGCCCACCACATCGATTTTACGCTTCACTTCCATATTCAGGCGCTCCAGCGGGTTCACGCTGTGCAGTTTCATCCGGTGCTAGGCCCGTTCATCATCGAGCGCCCTGCGGACATTCTCGCGGCGCAGCGACACTGCGCCGCGCCTGCCCTCACGGCGTTTCGCGCCAGCATGGGGCATCTGTTGGCGGCTGCTCCGGCATTGAGTTTCTGGACGCGCCTGGGCTAGATTCAGACGCGAGGGCTACAGGTTGCGGACGTATTTTCGCAAGGCCCTCATGCCGTCCAGGGACAGCTTGTTCAGAATCCGCGAGAAGTAGGTCTCCACAGTTCGGACGCTGACATTCAGCTCAGCCGCTATTTCGGCGTTGCTTTCGCCTTTTGCGAGCAGCTCCAGGATCTGCTGCTCCCGATCGCTGAGCGGCCCGGCCTGCCCGGTCGCCGCAGGGGGCTGTGGCCCTGCCTCCAGGTTGGCTGCGGCCCGAGCGCTGATGTAGCGCTCCCCGGCCAGCACCCGCCGCACCCCCTCCAGAAGAACCGCGAAGGTCTCCCGCTTGGTGACGTACCCGCTGGCTCCGCAGGCCAAGGCGCGCCCCAGCGTGTCCGCGTCCTCGTGCATGGAGTAGACGAGCACGGGCACGC
>JAVBYL010000370.1 GCA_030824035.1 Humidesulfovibrio sp. | reverse complement strand
GGTCTGGGGGAGGCGGAGCCTCACCCAGGTATCCCAAAGTATTCCAGCACCGGGAGGTGTGGCCATGACCAAGAAGATGTGGGGCGGGCGCTTCGCCGAGGCCGCCGCGGACAAGGTGGAGCAGTACACGCAGTCGGAGAGCTTCGACCGCGCGCTGTACCGCGAGGACATCGCCGGGTCCACGGCCCACGCCCGCATGCTGGGCGCGTGCGGCATCATCAGCGCGGAGGAATCCGCCGTCATCATCGACGGACTGGACAAGGTGCTGGCGGAGATCGAGGCTGGCTCGTTCGTTTGGAAGCGCGAGCTGGAAGACGTGCACATGAACATCGAGCGCAGGCTGACGGAGATCGTGGGCCCGGTGGGCGGCAAGCTGCACACCGCGCGCAGCCGCAACGACCAGGTGGGCCTGGACTTCCGCCTGCATGTTTCGGCCCGGCTGGAGGTGTGGAGCGCTGAACTTTCGCGGCTGGTGGGCGTTGTGGCGGATAGGGCGCAGGAGCACGCGGCCACGCTGCTGCCCGGCTGCACGCATTTGCAGGCCGCCCAGCCCGTGAGCCTGGCCCAGCACCTGCTGGCCTACGCCCAGATGTTCAAGCGCGACCACGAGCGCGTGGCGGACTGTCTGAAGCGCGTGCGCATTTCGCCCCTGGGCGCGGCGGCCCTGGCCGGAACAACGCATCCCATCGACCCGGCGCAGGTGGCGCGGGAGCTGGGCTTCAGCGGAACCTTCGCCAACAGCATGGATGCCGTGAGCGACCGCGACTACGCCCTGGAGGCCCTGTTCACCGGCAGCGTCATCATGATGCACCTAAGCCGCCTGTGCGAGGAGATCATCCTCTGGGCCAACCCGAACTTTGGCTACGTACGCCTGCCGGACGCATATTCCACGGGCTCGTCCATCATGCCGCAGAAGAAGAACCCGGACGTGTGCGAGCTGATGCGCGGCAAGACGGGCCGGGTGTACGGCGCGCTCACCACGCTTTTGACCATCATGAAGGGCCTGCCGCTGACCTACAACCGCGACATGCAGGAGGACAAGGAGCCGTTCTTCGACGCCGACAGGACCGTCAGCGCCTCGGTGTCCATCATGGCCGACATGCTCGCGGTGCTCGAGTTCCGGCCCGAGGTGATGAAGGCCGCCCTGGACAAGGGCTTCCTGAACGCCACGGAGCTGGCCGACTATCTGGCGGCCAAGGGCCTGCCCTTCCGCGAGGCGCACCACGCCACGGGCGCTGCGGTGGCCCATGCGGAGAAGAAGGGCCTGCGCCTGGAGGACTTGAGCCTGGGTGAATTCAAGGAGTTTTCGCCCCTGGTGGAGCAGGATGTGTACGTGGTGCTGGCCCACGAGGCGGCGGTGGCGCGGCGCAACATGCCCGGTGGCACCGGTCCGGGCTCCGTGGCCGAACAACTTTCGGCGTTGCGCGCCTGGCTTGCAGCTTTGGGATAATATCCCGGTATCCTGGGAGAATTGTGAATGGGGCGTCTGTTTGGGCGCCCTTTTTTTTACAAAAATAGCATGTTAATTTTGGCACATGGCTTGCGCAACCGCTGGATTTTGTACATAGACCGTGGTGAAATCCATTTTCGTACCCGACCGTGGAGGGGCCATGACGACATACACCGTGTACAAGGAGCAGTTGCCAGAGCTGTTCGAGACCTGGAGCAGGCAGTACGCACTCTACGTCCCGGGCAAGCTGCGCGAAGGCTTCTACGACCTGGTGCCCTGGAAAAAAGGGCAGGAGATCGCCTGGGAATTCGATGTAGCCTACAACTCCCCCAAACGCTTTTTGCTGCCGCCCAAAGAGGCGCTTATCACCTTCAACCGGGAAACCTACGAGGCCGCCCCGGTTTTTGAGGCCCCCCCCCAGATACTTTTCGGCGTGCACCCCTATGATGTGAAGGCCATCAACCAGCTGGACCAGTTGCTGGAGTCCGGCTCGCCCGACCAGAATTATGTGCGCCGCCGCGACGCCACGGTCATCATGGCCTTCGAGCCGCTTACCGTCTCCCCGCCAGCCTTCTGGGCCAGCGTCGGGGCCGCCAGCGTGGCCCACGGGTACGATCTGTACTGGACCAAGATCGGCCCGGCCTCCTTCACGGTCGAGGTCGGCTCCGCCAAGGGCGAGGAGCTGCTGCAGGCCGCCGGCACTGTGCTGCCCTCCACACCCGGCGACAAAGAGGGCGCGCGCCGCGCCAAGGCGCGCATCCTGGCCAAGGCCCGGCGCAACGGCCTGCGCTACAACTGGGAGGAGACCCCCCGGCTGCTTTCCAAGTGCTGGGATTCCCCCCTGTGGCGACGCTATTCGCAGATGTGCCTGGCCTGCGGCTCTTGCAACCTGGTGTGCCCCACCTGCTATTGCTTCGACATCCGCGAGGAGGCCGACGACGCCCTGAAGAAGGGCGTGCGCACGCGCTACTGGGATGGCTGCATGCTGGAATCCTTCGCCAAGGTTGCGGGCAACCACAACTTCCGCCCCAAGGCGCAGGACAGGTACCGCCACCGGTACTTCCGCAAGGGAAAATACATTTACGACAAGATCGGCGAGCTTGGCTGCGTCGGCTGCGGACGCTGCGTGCGCGCCTGCACGGCGGGCATCGCCAACCCGCTCAAGGTGTTCAATGAACTCTGGGAGGAGACGGCTCATGAGTACTAAACTCTTCTCGCCCTATGTGCCCCGCCCGGTCACGCTGGTGGAGAAGACCCAGCTTTCCGACTTCGTCACCCGGTTCACCTTCGAGCAGGACAACGGCAAGCCCCTGGCACACAAGCCCGGCCAGTTCGTGAACCTCTCCGTGTACGGCGTGGGTGAGGCCCCGTTTTCCATCAGCTCGCCGCCGCGCCGCGCCAACATCACCTTCGAGATAGCGGTGCGCCGCATTGGCGCGGTGACCCAGGCCCTGCACGCGCTTGAGCCCGGCGCCAAGGTTGGGCTGCGCGGGCCGTACGGCTCGTCGTTCCCGGTCATGAAGTTCGTCGGCAAGGACGTGCTCATCGTGGCGGGCGGCCTGGGCTATATTCCGCTGCGTTCGTTGCTGTTCTACCAGCTGCGCCACCGCGACGAGTTTGGCCGCATGGTGCTCATGGTGGGCACCCGCGACCCCAAGGAGCGCATCTTCGTCGACGAGATCGCCGACCTGGCGGCCAGCGGCGATGTGGAAGTGCTGGAGACCGTGGACATGCCCGACGCTGGCTGGAAGGGCAACGTCGGCGTCATCACCACGCTGTTCCCCAAGGTGGACCTGGACGCCGCCAACACTTACGTGGCCATGGTGGGCCCCCCGATCATGTACCGCTTCGTCATTGGCGAGTGCCGCAAAAAGGGCATGGCCTCGGACCAGATCTTCGTCTCGCTGGAGCGCAAGATGAAGTGCGGCCTGGGCAAGTGCGGTCATTGCCAGATCAACGAGCTCAACACATGCATCGACGGCCCCGTGTTCTGCTACACGGACATCGAGGCCTACCAGGAAGCCATCTAGGCGCTGGCGGGGAGGGATAATCATGGCAAAACCCAGAATCGCCTTCTTCGACTTTGCTGGCTGCGAAGGCGACCAGCTCCAGATCGCCAACCTTGAGGAGCGCCTGCTCGACATCCTCGACCACGTCGAGGTCGTCAGCTTCCGCGAGGTGGCCACCAACCATTCCGATGACTACGACGTGGCCTTTGTGGAAGGCTCCATCACCCGGCCGGAGGATGAAATCCGCCTGAAGGAAATCCGCAAGAACGCCAAGGTCCTTGTGGCCCTGGGCGCGTGCGCCTGCATCGGCGGCATCAACTGCCTCAAGAACTTCCTGGCCGAGAACGTGTACCGCGAGGAAGTGTACGGCGCCAGTGCGCGCTGGTTCCCCACCTATGCCGCCCGCCCGCTCAAGAGCGTGGTGCATGTGGACGCGGAGGTGCACGGCTGCCCCATCGACCCCAACGAGTTCGCCCGCATCACCAAGGAGCTGCTCCTGGGCCGTGCGCCCTGGATAGCCGATTTCCCGGTGTGCGTGGAGTGCAAGCAGGCCGGAAACGTGTGCCGCTACGAGATGGGCCGGATGTGCCTGGGCATCATCACCCGGGCCGGCTGCAACGCCGCCTGCGTGAGCGAGGGCGCGCACTGCTGGGGCTGCCGGGGCCTGGTTCCCGGGGCCAACCTGGACGCCGCGCGCATCGTCATGGACCGCGCGGGCTCCGACCGCAAGGCCACGCAGGACCTGCTGCGCTTCTTCCTGGGCGATACCGGCGCCGCACTGTAATCGACGAGGCCAGCCCCAGGTGATGGGGCAGCGGGCCGACGAGAGGAGAGCATCATGTCCAAGTCAGCACCAATAGCGAAAAAGGCCGCGCCCAAGACGGCCGCCAAGTCCGCCAAGGCCAAGGCCTCCCCGGCAACGCCCATCTCCGTGCCCGAGGGCGCCGCGGCAGTGCCCGGACCCAAGAAGGTGCGCGTGCATTACCTGACGCGTGTGGAAGGCCACGGCAACATCGTGGTGGATGTGGAGGCCGATGGCACCGTTTCCACCTGCCGCTGGGAAGTGCCGGAGGCTCCGCGCTTTTTCGAGGCCATGCTGGTGGGGCGCGACTATAAGGACGTGCACCACATCGTGTCGCGCATCTGCGGCATCTGCGCCATTGGCCACCAGCTGGCCAGCCTGCAAGCCACGGAAGACGCGCTGAACATCCACGTGAGCGAGCAGACTCACCTGCTGCGCCGCCTGGCCCTGCACGGCGAGAACCTGCAAAGCCACCTGCTGCACATCGCCTACCTCGTGCTGCCGGACCTCATGGGCGTGGATTCCATCCTGCCCCTGGCCCAAACGCACAAGGACGCGGTGCTGAAGTTCATCGCCGCCCGCAGGGTGAGCAACGAGTTTTCGCGCATCATCTGCGGCCGCACCACGCACCCGCAGCGCATGACCCCCGGCGGCTTCATGCAGCTGCCCAGCACGGAAGACCTGGTGCACCTGCGCACCATCCTTACCCAGACCCTGCCCAACCTGGACTTCGCCGTGGACTTCTTCGCGGGCATCATGGACCGCTTTCCCAAGTTCGAGCGCGAGACCGAGTACGTGGGCCTGGTTTCCCCGGCGGAATACGCCATGTACTGGGGCGAGATAGGCTCCACCAAGGACGAGCGCAGGCCGGTGCGCCAGTACCGCAACGTCACCCGTGAGTACATCGTGCCCACCTCCACGGCCAAGTGGACCAAGAACCAGACCGACTCCTACATGGTGGGCGCGCTGGCCCGGTTCAACCTGAACGCCGAGCACCTGCGCCCCATGGCTGCCGCGGCGGCCAAGAAGCTCGGGCTGGTCAAGGGCTGCACCAACCCCTACCTCATCACCATCGCCCAGCTTGTGGAGTGCGTGCACACGGTGGAGGAGTCCATCGAGATGGTGGACGAGCTGCTGACGCGCGGCATTCGCGATGAGGCCCCGGCGCGTCCCAGCATCTCTGCCGGGCGCGGCACCGGCGCGGTGGAGGTGCCCCGCGGCATCCTGTTCCACTTTTATGAATACGACGACAGCGGCCGCATCTTCCAGGCCGATTGCGTCATTCCCACCAACCAGAACCACGCCAACATCCAAAAGGACCTGGAGGCGCTGACGCCCAAGCTCACTGGCTTGTCCGAGAAGGAGATCGAGCTGAAGCTCTCCATGCTCGTGCGCGCCTATGACCCGTGCATCAGCTGCTCCACGCACTGCATCGATGCCCGTGGCCTGGACGACGGAGCCAGGAGCCTGGTCCGCTTCAACCGCAAATAGAACCATGAAACGACAAGAGCGCGTCGCGGGTGTTGCCCACGGCGCGCTCTTTTTTTGTGGCCTGTTGCCAGGATTTTGTTGCCGATAGCCTGCGTCGGGTGTGCTCTGGGCGGGTGAGCTAGAAGGTCAGGATGGTGAACCCGCGCTCCATGTAGGCCGCCATGCCGGGGTGCCCCTTCATGTCGTCCAGCAGGGGCAGTCCGGCAGCCTGCACGGCCTCCAGCACCCCCATCTTGGCGGAGCAGGCCCGGCACGCGCCAAAGAACAGGTTCTGCTCCCGCGCGCTGGCGTACAGCTGGTGCAGCGGGTGCTCAGGGCTTGTCAGCACGGTGATGAGCTTGGTGGCCGCGCCCTCGAGCACGATGCCCGTCTCAAACCCCTTGGCCTTCATGTCCAGGGCGGTGAGCAGCACGTGGATGAAACACATGGGGTCGTCCCTGAAGGCGAAGAGCGCCGTCTTGTTCATGGAATCCTCCTGCCCCTTGGGGCTGTTGCCGCGGGCTTACATAAAGCGCTTGAACACCGCCGCCAGAGCCACGCCGTCCTGCTCCAGCGGGTGGGCGGGCACAGGGGCCAGGATGCCCAGGCCCTCGCTGGCCTCGTGGAATTCCTCCGCGCCCAGGGGGCTGACGACCGCCGTGTTGATCATAGCGTTGACCGTGACCAGCTGCCGGGCCAACTCCAGCGGCTTTCCTTCCGCCAGGCCCTCGTCCAGAATCACAAAGGCCGGAGGAATAACCTTCACCGTGGCCAATACGTTCGTCCAGCTATCGGCGAAGAGCAATTGTGCGCCGGTTTCGCGCAGCAGGGCGTCGGCAAAGGCGGAGAGCTCGTTGGGCCGCCGTGTCGCTATGAGTATGTGCATGGATGTTCTCCCAATGGCAAGGGGGGCTAGTGGCCGCCGCCGCCACCGCAGGTGAACTCGGTGGTGAAGGCGGGCAGGGAGCCCATGAGCAGGGCCTGGACGGCGTGGCCCACGGAAGGCGCGCCGGAGCCGTGGAACACGCGCACGCCCACCTGCTGGAAGCCCATGAGCGGGCGCATGCCCATGCCACCGGCGATGAGCACGTTGACGCCATTCTGCGCCAGGTGGTTCACCGGAGCCATGCAGCCGCCCTGCTGGTGCGGTACGTTGGGCAGGGTACGCACGTCGATGATCTCGCGGCCCTTGGCTTCCACGATGGTGTACAGGTCGCAATGGCCGAAGTGCGCGCCGATGTTGGCGTCCAGGCCGCCGGGGTTTTCGGAGGGGATGGCGATGATGATGGTTTCCATGAGGCTTCTCCTATGCTTTGAGGGTGTTGATGTTATTCTGGCGCGAAGCCGGGAGCTGGATGATCTGCTCCCACACCATGCGCAAGGCTTCAGAAAACGCTGTTTCCGGCAGTTCCGTCACGCTTTTGCCAAGCATCATGGCGCGTACCACAACGTCGTCGTGGGGCAGCACGCCGAGGAAGGTATGACCCTTGGCGCGGCAGTGGCGTTCAATGTCCGCGCTGTTCTGGAGGTTCAGGTCGAACTTGTTGATGAGGATGGCCACGGGGATGCGGAAGTGCGCGCACAGCTCGGCCACGCGCTCCATGTCGTGCCGCCCGGAGGGTGTGGGCTCCGTGACGATGACGGCCTGCCCGGCCCCGGAAAGCGAGCTGATGACAGGACAGCCGATGCCGGGAGCGCCATCGCACAGGATGAGCGAACGCCCCTGGGCTGCGGCGCGTTCCCGGGTCTGCTTCTTGAGCAGGGCCACCAGGCGGCCAGAGTTTTCCTCGCCGGGGAAGAGCTGGGCGTGGATCATGGGGCCGAAGCGCGTGCCGGAGGCGAACCACCTGCCGCAGAGCTTCTCGTTGAAGTCCACGGCCTCCGTGGGGCAGAACCGCACACACACCTTGCAGCCTTCGCAACGCAGGCTGTCCACGTGGTAGCCGTCGATGCGCTTCTCAATGGCGCCAAAGCGGCACATATCCGCGCACAGGCCGCAGGCGATGCACATGGCCTGGTCGATGACGGCCTCGTGCCCGGAGCGGAAGTCGTGGATTTCCTCGGTGACCGGGTCCAGCAGCAGGTGCAGGTCCGGCGCGTCCACGTCCAGGTCGCAGAGAATGGCGTTCTCCGCCAAGTGGGCGAAGGCGGCGGTGATGCTGGTTTTGCCCGTGCCGCCCTTGCCGCTGATGACTACGATCTCACGCATGGGCGACCTCCATGCGCTTGGCCCTGGCGGCGGTGGCCGCCGCACGCATGCTGCCCATGAGCGTGGTGAACACGCCCCCAAGTTCCGGCACGGCCTGGCACACCACCTGGCCCTTGGAATAGGCCTCGGCCACGGCACGGCTGAAGGGAATCTCCGCCCAGATGGGCACGCCCTCGGCGGCGCAGTAGTCCTGCACGCCCGCATCGCCGATGCCGGCCCTGTTGATGAACGCGCCCATGGGCTTGCCCAGGGGACGGAAGGCCTCGATAGCCAGCCGGAAGTCGTGCAGGCCAAAGGGCGTGGGCTCCGTCACCAGCACGATGCAGTCGGCGTCCATCACCGCGTTCACCGCCGGGCAGCTCACGCCCGGGGGCGCGTCGATGAGGATGTCCGTTTCCTCGGCCGGGCCTTTGCCCGTGCCATTGCCTGTGTCTTTGTTCGTGTTCATGTTGAACCGCAGCTTCACCTGTCGCATGAGGGGTGGGCTCATGGCCTCGCCCACGCGCAGGCGGCCCATGAGGAACCCCAGGCTGCCCGCGTTGCCGCTCAGGATATGCCCAAGCTCGCGCCCGCCGGGGGTCAGCGCCTTTTCCGGGCACAGGGCCAGGCAGCCGCCGCAGCCGTGGCACATCTCCGGGAACAGCAGCAGGGTTTTGCCCATGACGGAGAGCGCCTTGAACTGGCAGAACTCCGCGCACAGGCCGCAGAGCGTGCAGCGCTCCGCATCCAGCACGGGGATCTCCATGAGCGCCGGTTCCTCGCTTGTTATCTCCGGGTGCAGGAACAGATGGAGGTTCGGTTCCTCCACATCGAGATCCACGGCGGTGACGGGCCTGTCCCACATGCTGGCCAGGGAGGCCGTGAGCGTGGTTTTGCCCGTGCCGCCCTTGCCGCTGGCTATGGCGTAAATCACGCCTACGCTCCCGCCTTGCGGCCGCCGGACTGAGCATTGGGGGCCTCGGCCACGGCGAACTCGCCGCTGCGGAACTTTTCCACGGCCTGTCCAACGGTCATGCCCTCAACGTCCTGGATGACCTTGATGCCAGCGGCGCTGAGGGCCTGGAAGGCCTTGGGCCCCACAAAGCCGCTCAGCAGGTAGTGCGCGCCAGCCTTGGAGACGTTTTCCGCCGCCTGTATGCCCGCCCCCTGGGTCATGGCCTGTGAGCCGCCATTGTCGATGTAGGTCGTTGTCATGTCCGCAAGGTTCACCACAACAAAGCCCGCCGCACGCCCAAAGCGCGGGTCGACCATGCTGTCCATCTGCGGGCCTTCGCTCGTTACCGCGATGATGCCGGTTTGCATGTCTGCATTCTCCTTAGGTTGTTTGCGGCAGCCGCGTTGGCGGCGCCTCTTCGCACAGCCCGCGCAGCCGGGCATGCGCATCGTGTGTAGGGTGTCCGTCCTCCAGGCCTCGGCCACCTCGCTGGCCGTGCCGCCGATCCAGGGCACAACGCGCACTCCAGATTGCCGCAGGGTTTCCAGCGTGCAGCAGGTGAGGCCACCGCACAGCAGCACCCCGGCTTCCTCCGCCTCCAGCAGTTCCAGCAGCGCGTCCAGGCCGCTGTCGCGCACCGTGTTGTGCAGGGTGATGGCTTGATGCACCTTGGCGGCAGGGTGAGCAGCGGTTCTTGTTGAAAGTTCCGCACAGTCCGTCGCCAGGGGCAGGGCGTAAAAACGCAGCTCCGTGGCGCTTTCCAGCAGCGTCGCCAGGCGGTCGCCGTAGCAGGCCAGGCAGATGAGCATTCCCCTTCCCCTTGTCGGTGTGCAGTGGGCGCGGATAAGCGCCCTTGGCACCGACTAGGCAGGTTTTATGCCATGCTGAAAAGCTGTGCTGAAACGGCGTGATAGCTGTGAACGTGGCAAGGCGCGGCAGACAACGGGCGCGTTTCGCGCCCAGTTTCATGGCAGTCTGTTGCGGCAGGGGAGGCAGCAGCGGGAGATGGGGACTTCGGCTTATCAGCCCTTGTTCAGAATGCGGCGCAGGGTGTCCTTGGAGACGCCAAGCTCGCGGCAGGCGGCCATGACCCGCCCATTGTTGCGGGCCAGGGCATCGGCTGCGGCGCGGTGTTTGATCTCCTCCAGGCTGCCGCAAAGGGGGGGCTGGCGCTGGGCGTCCTCGCGCGGGGCAAGGCTCTCCGGCAGGTGCTCCGGGCGGATGAAGTCCCCGGAGCAGAGGATGAAGGCGTACTCGATGATGTTTTCCAACTCGCGCACGTTGCCCGGGAAGTCGTGCCGCATGAGCAGTTGCAGCACCTCCGGCGCAAGGCCCTGGATGTCCTTGCCGGTAAGGGCGTTTTGCCGCTCCACAAAGTGCTGGGCAAGCAGCGGGATGTCCTCCGGCCGTTCGCGCAGCGGGGGCAGGGCCAGGCGCACCACGTTGAGGCGATAGTACAGGTCGCTGCGGAAGCGCTGGGTGGCGACCATGTCCTCCAACTCGCGGTTGGTGGCGGCTATGATCCGCACGTTCACCGGCACCCCTGCCACGGCGCCCAGGGGCTCGATGACGCGCTCTTGCAGGGCGCGCAGGATTTTTACCTGGAGTGGGAGCGGCATGTCGCCGATCTCGTCCAGGAACAGCGTGCCGCCATCCGCCGCCTGGAAGCGCCCGGGCTTGTCTTTTTTGGCGTCGGTGAAGGCCCCGGCCTTGTGGCCAAACAGCTCGCTTTCCAGCAGGTTTTCCGGCAGCGCGCCGCAGTTTACGGCAACGAAGGGCTTGCCGCTGCGACCGCTCAGGTTGTGGATTGCCCTGGCCACCAGCTCCTTGCCGGTGCCGGACTCGCCCAGGATGAGCACCGAGGAGCCGCTGGCGGCGATCTGCGGCAGAATGCCCAGCACGCGCTGGAAGGCGGGGCTTTTGCTCAGGATGTCCTCTACGCGGTACAGCCCGTCGAGCTTTTTCTGCATCTGGCGCAGGGCGGAGAGGTCGCGGAAGGTTTCCACCCCGCCGACGATGCGGCCCCGGCGGTCGCGCAGGGGAGCGGCGCTGATGCTGATGGGAACCTTGGTTCCATCTGCTTTCACGAAGAACAGCGAGCGGTTGCTGCGGTTTTCCCCGGCCTCCAGGGCGGCCTTCAGGGCGCAGTTGCCGTCGCAGATGCTGGAGCGGAACACCTCCCAGCACTTTCTGCCGATGGCCTCGCCCCGGGAGACCCCGGTGATGGCGCTGGCCGCGCGGTTGAAGAAGGTGATGTGCCAGTCCTGGTCAACGGTGAAGACCCCGTCCGCCAGGCTGTCCATGATGTGCTCGGAGGAAATGTCGCGCGGGAAGCTCATGGTCGTCTCCATTATGTCGCCGTGCGGGCGCAAAATGCTCCCAGGCTGGCGCTGTGGGCGCATTATGCGCCCTGTGCTGCTTCTACGCTTCTGGCCAGCCGTGTCAATCAGCCGAGAACCGTTGAGTTTTTTGGTGCGGCATGCATGATGCTAACTCTCATGCAAAGCCGCTTGCGCGGCGAAGGAGGCTGTATGCCGAAGAGAGACGGAACCGGACCGGTTGGACAGGGGCAGGGAGTTGGTCGTGGCCAGGGCCAGGGTAAAGGCCAGGGCGGCGGCAGGGGGCTTGGCCCTTGCGGGCAGGGCGGCCAGCAGGGCCCGGTTTCATCCGGCCAGGGCGCAGGTTCAGGTCAGGGCGCAGGTTCAGGTCAGGGCGCTGGGGCTGGGCAAGGGCAGGGCAAAGGGTGCAACAGGAACCGCGCCAGAAACGGCCAGTCCTGATTTGCCACTCCTTGGTGGCCGTGGGGGATACTCGTAACCATCAGTCCGGTCGGTCAGGTGACTCCCATGCATAGGGGGGACCTGGCTGGCCTGACCTGCTTTGCCAGAGTATTTTTTTGTATTCGTTGACCCCTTAGCCTTCCGCGTGGTATGAATTTATAATGCTGAATTGCTGGAACATATCATGCGGCTGACCACGAAGGGACGTTACGGCGTCCGCATTCTGCTCGACCTTGCGCAGAACCAGAACAGTGGTCCCGTTTCCATGACCGAC
>JAVBYL010000077.1 GCA_030824035.1 Humidesulfovibrio sp. | reverse complement strand
AGCGGCTTGCCGGTGCCCAGCAGCACCTCCAGGGCCCTGGCGATGCGCTGGGTGTCGTTTGGGTGCAGCCGGGCTGCCGTGACGGGGTCGCCCTTGGCGAGGTCCGCATGCAGGGCGTGGGAGCCCTCCTGCTCCATACGGGTCAGCACCCACTGGCGCACCTCGGCGGGAATGGGCGGAATCTCCGCCAAGCCGCGCTCCAGGGCACGCACATACAGCCCCGTGCCGCCCACCAGCACCGGCACGCGCCCCTCGGCCTGGGCCCGGGCTATCTCGGCCTTGGCCAGCTCGGCAAAGCGTGCGGCGGTCATGGGCTCCGCCGTGGGCAAAAAGCCGTACAACACATGCGGGCACTGGGCCTGCTCGTGTGGCTCCGGCTGGGCTGTCACCACGGGGAAGTCGGCGTACACCTGCCGGGAGTCGTAGTTGACCACCGTGACGGGCATGACGGCGGCCAGGGAAAGCGCGGCCTCGGTCTTGCCGGAGCCTGTGGGCCCCAGAATGCAGACGGCGCATGGAGTGCAGACGGCGCGAGGAGTACTCATGCGGCTCAGTCCCCCTTGCCAAGGGCCTCGAACTTTGCCTGAAGCTTCAGGAACACGGCCTCCGGCACCAGCCCCTTGACGTTGCCGCCGCGCAGCGCCACCTCCTTCACGATGGTGGAGCTCAGGTACATCCACTGGTAGTCGGTCATCATGAAGACGGTCTGCACCTCGCGGGAGAGCCTGCGGTTCATCAGCGCCATCTGGAACTCGTATTCGAAGTCCGAAACGGCCCGCAGCCCGCGCAAAATGGCTCCGGCCCCACGGTTCTGCACATAGTCGATGAGCAGCCCGTCGAAGGGTTCCACAAGGATGCGCGGCTCCCCGGAAAAGGACTCGCTGGCCATGGCCACGCGCTCCTCCAGGGTAAAGCAGGTCTTCTTGGGCGTGCTCTGCGCCACGGCCAGCACCACCTGGTCGAACACCTTGAGCCCCCGCTTGATGAGACTCATGTGCCCGTAGGTCAGGGGATCGAAGGTTCCGGGGTAGACGGCGAGTCTGGGGTTGAGTTCTGCCAAAGCAGTATCCTCGTTTGCCCGTAAAGCCTGTCGGCCTGCGGGATAAGTTGGGGCGGCACAACGCCAAGCTCGGCCCTTGCCTCCACCTCGGCCACCACGAAAGCGTCCTCGGCAAACCAGCCGCGCGCCACGGCCTTGGCCAGGGCGGGGAGCAGCAGGTCAAAGCCGTAGGGCGGGTCGATGAACACCAAGTCAAAGGGCGCCGGGGGGGCCTTGACCAGCACCTGGAAAAGATCGGCGTGCAGCACGCGGGCGCGGGAGGCCGGAACCCGCAGGTCCGCCAGGCTCTGACGGATGCACGCGGCGGCCCGCGCGCTCTTTTCCACCAGCCAGGCCAGCTCCGCGCCACGGCTCAAGGCCTCCATGGCCAGGCTGCCGCTGCCGGCAAAGAGGTCCAGCACGCGCACGCCCGGCCAGCTCACGCCACGGGCCTCCAGCATGGAGAACAGGGCCTGGCGTACCTTGGAAGTGGCCGGACGATACCCCGGCCCCTCCACGGTGCGGATCTCCCGCCCTTTGTATTGTCCAGCGATGATGCGCATCTATATCTCGGAGATGAGCTCCACGATCTTGCGGTTCAAGTCGAGGAAGCGGTCGCGGATTTCCGTTTGCGCCACCCAGGGCTTGTCCTTCACCTGCTCCATGCGCTTGTGGAACTCCACAAACAGCGTGCGGGAGTCGGCCAGGAGGAAGTCCCAGTCGATGCGCGGGGCGGCGCGGTCCACGTCCACCACGGGCACCATGACCTTGCCCGGCTCAAGCGTCAGCTCCTCCAGATAGGTGGGGATGTGCACTTCCATGCCGAGCTGATCCTTCACAATCTCGCTCAAGGCCTTGAGCGCGCGCACTTCGCCGTGGATGAGGACGACCTTGGAATGGTTGTTGTCGAAGGCCTTCAGCCAATTGAGGATCTCGCTTTGCCCCGCGTGGGCGGAGAAGCCGCCAATGGTGAAGATCTTGGCGGCGATGGCGATTTCCTCGCCAAAGATGGTGATGTGCTTGGCGCCGTCCACGATCTTGCGGCCGGGCGTTCCCTCGCCCTGGTAGCCGCAGAAGACGATGCTCGCGCCCTTTTTCCACAGGTTGTGCCGCAGGTGGTGGCGAATGCGCCCGGCATTGGCCATGCCGCTGGCGGAGATGACCACCGCCGAGCCCGTCATGGTGTTGATGGCGCGCGATTCCTCGCTCGTGAGGCTGAAGCGCAGGTTGGGCAGGGAGAGGGGGTCCTTCCCGGCCTTGAGCAGCGCCTTGGTGTCTTCGTCAAAATAGTCGTGATATTTGCGGAAAATCTCCGTGGCCTGGATGGCCAGTGGGCTGTCCAGGTACACGGGCATGTCCGCCGGCAGCTTGCCCTCCTCCCGGAGTTGGAACAGCGTGTACAGAATCTGCTGGGTGCGCTCCACGGCGAAGGCCGGGATGATGACCTTCTCGTTGTTCTTGTAGCTGTAGGCGATGGCCTCGGCCAGCTCTTCGCGGCTGGTTTCCGTGGGCTTGTGGTTGCGGTCGCCGTAGGTGGACTCCAAAAAGATGTAATCCGCACAGCAGCCCTGGCTGGGGTCGTGCATCAAGAGCTGGTTGGGCCTGCCCAAATCGCCGGAGAACAGCAGGCGCGTAGGCTTGCCCTCCTCTTCGTAGCTCAGCTCCAAAAAGGCGGAGCCCAGGATGTGCCCGGCGTCGCGGTAGGTGACGCTGATGCCGGGGGCCGGTTCGAAGGCCTTGTTGTACTCGATGGCCTGCAAAAGCGGGAAGGTGGCCACTGCGTCCTCAGTGGTGTACAGCGGGGCCTCCATCATGGCGGCGCGGCGCTCCACGGGCGGGTAGATGGTGGCGGCGGGCTTTTTGCCCCGGCGCTCGCTGGCCATGGGCTGGGCGGGCATTTTGCCACGGCGCAGTCCACGGCGCTGGCGCTGTTCCGCTTCCATCTCCTGGATGTGCGCGCTGTCGAGCAGCAGAATCTTCATCAGGTCGATGGTGGGCGGGGTGGCGTAGATTTTACCCTTGAAGCCGCTGCCCACCAGCCGGGGCAGCAGGCCGATGTGGTCGATGTGCGCGTGGGTGACCAGCACAAAGTCCAGCTCAGCGGGCTTGTAGTTGTCCATGTTCAGATTGCGCTTGCCTATCTCCAGGTTGCCCTGGTGCATGCCGCAGTCGACGCTGAAGCGGTGCCCGCCGGTTTCGAGTATGTAGCAGGAGCCGGTGACGGCCTGCGCGGCTCCAAGGAAGCTGATCTTCATCGGGATTGTCTCCGCATGCTGGTTGCAGGATGTGGCGTTCCGTGAGGGCGACCCCCGTGGTCAGGCCTTCCGGTCGCGGCGTTTTGCGTGTACGGTCGGGCCGCTGGCGCGCCATGACGTGGCTTTGTCTATGTAGCCGCAGACACAGGGAGCCCGCAACCACTTTTCCCAACCGAGGTGCCAATGACCAGCTCCAAGCAATATCTCATCGATGACCTCTCCATGCAGGAATCCTGGCGGCTGTTCAAGATTCTTTCCGAGATCGTGGATGGTTTCGAAACCCTCAACGACATCGGTCCGGCGGTCTCGCTGTTCGGCTCCGCCCGTGTGAAGCCGGAGGACCCCTGGTATCAGAAGACCATGGAGCTCTCCCGCCAGTTGGTGGACGCGGGCTTCACCGTCATCACCGGCGGCGGCCCGGGCCTGATGGAAGCGGGCAACAAGGGCGCGTACGAGGCGGGCGGCCAGTCCGTGGGGCTGCACATCCACCTGCCCCTGGAGCAGCGCAACAACCCCTACCTCACCACACGCTGCGACTTCCGCTATTTCTTCGTGCGCAAGCTCATGTTCATCAAGTACGCCCTGGCCTACGTGGCCCTGCCCGGCGGCTTCGGCACCCTCGACGAGCTTTCCGAGGCGCTGGTGCTCATCCAAACCAAGCGCATCAAGGCCTTCCCCATCGTGCTGCTGGGCACGGAGTTCTGGGGCGGGTTGGTGGACTGGTTCAAGGACCGCCTGGTGGCGGACGGCTACTGCCACAACAAGGACCTGGACCTGTTCCTGGTCACGGACTCCATCGAGCAGGGCGTGGAGCATATCCGCCGCCACGTGGTCATCTGATCATCATGGACCCGGCGGCCAAGCGGCTAAAGGCGGCCTACGCCTACGGGCTGGGCACGGTTCTCATCTGGAGCACGGTGGCCACGGCCTTCAAGCTGGCCCTGGCCCGCATGGACCACATCCAGCTGCTGCTGGTGGCGGATGCGGTGTCCGTGTTCACGCTGGCGCTCATCCTGGCCGCCCAGGGCAAGCTGGGGCTGCTGCTTGGCCTCACCCGGCGGGAGCTGCTGCGCAACCTGGGCCTGGGGCTGCTCAACCCGCTGCTGTACTATCTCATCCTGTTCAAGGCCTATGCGCTGCTGCCCGCCCAGGTGGCCCAGCCGCTCAACTACACCTGGGCCATCACCCTCTCGCTTTTGTCCGTGCCGCTGCTGGGCCAGCGCCTCGCCCGGCGCGACCTCCTGGCCATCTGCATCAGCTATCTGGGCGTGGTGGTGCTTTCGCTACAGGGCAACCTGGCGCAGCTGGACTTCGGCAGCCCGCTGGGCGTTGGCCTGGCGCTGGTGAGCACCCTGGTGTGGGCGCTGTACTGGATAGGCAACACGCGCAACAGCACGGACCCGGTTGTGGCTCTTTTACTGAACTTTTCCGCAGCGCTGCCCTGCATTCTGGCCCTGGCGCTCGCTACCTCCGGCCTGCCGGATCTGACCGGAACAGGCGCTGGCATCGGCATGCTGGCGGCGGGCTACGTGGGTGTGTTCGAGATGGGCATCAGCTTCGTGCTCTGGCTCACGGCCATGCGCCTGACCCCGTCCACCGCGCGCATCGGCAACCTCATCTTCCTCTCGCCCTTCCTGTCGCTGGTGCTCATCCACTTCATCCTGGGGGAAAGCATCCACACCACGACCTACGCCGGGCTAGTGCTCATCCTGACGGGCAACCTGCTCCAGCGGGGCAAGAGCGACTAAAAGCGCCCCCGGCCATCCACAAAGCCGCCCAGCACCTTGAGGTGGGCGCGCTCCTCGTCGGCCAAGAGGGCGAACGCGCGACGCAGCTCCTCGCCTGCCTTTGCCCTGGCCCGGCGCGAGTACAGGTCGAAGGCCTGGGCCTCGATGGCCATGGCCAGCTCCAGGGCCTCGCCGGAATTTTGCGGGGGCTTGAGCTGCCCCAGGTACTCCGCCGCCGTCACGCCGCCTTCAAGGGTTCCGGGAGCGACCAACGCCCGCCCCCTGGCCTCAAAGGCCGCTGCATCCGCCCCGCCCTCGCTTTGGCGCACAAACAACTCCAGCAGCACGCGGCGGTGGCGCTCCTCAAAGCCCGCCAGGCGGCGGAACACGGCTGCTGTTTCCGCATCCGCGGCGCGCCCGGCCAGGTCCTCGTAAAAGCCCTCAAGCGCCAGCTCCATGCCCCAGGCGCTGGCCAAAACATCCGCCACGCTGGCGGCGGAAAGCAGCGCGTCCAGGCCCATATCCGCCGGACCAACGGCCTGCGCGCCCTCCCAGGCCAGGATGCCGCCGTCCATGCTCCGCACCTCGGCAAAGCCCGCGCCAGCCAGCATGTTGGCGGCGGCCAGGCTGCGCTTGCCGGAGCGACAATACGTCAGCACGGGCTTGGCCGGGTCCAGCTCGCCCAGGCGCTCCGAAAGTTCCGGCAGGGGGATGTGCATGGCGCCGGGCAGGTGGCCCTCGGCGTACTCGAAGTCCTGGCGCACATCGAGGAGCGTGCGCGCCTGCGGACGATTGGCGTCGAGGTAGGCGCGGGCCTCGCCAGCGCTCACCCGCACGGCTCCGCCAGCCTGTTTAAAGAATGGGATGTTCATGACGACCTCCTGAGGCTTGAGGCTGCCGATGTTCAGGCGCGGCCAAGGTGATTGCGAAACTTCAGAAGTGATTGCGCAGCTTCAGGCGTGATTGCGCAGCTTCAGCTCCGCCGGGTGGGGGCGCAGGTACCACTGCTCCGCCAAATACGCCTGCCCAAATTTCCTCACGTAATGGTTGAGCAAAGTCACGGGAACAATGAGGGGCAACAGCTCCCGGCTGTAGCCGTCCAGTACTTCCAGCAGCTCCCGCTTCTCGTCCGCCGTCAACTGGCCCTTGAAGTACCCCATGATGTGGGCCAAAACGTTCACGTTCTTCTTTACCGTCGCCTTGAGGCGCAGGCATTCCATGAGCAGGGCCAGATACCGGGCGGAAAGCTCGTCCAGCGGCAGCGCCTTGCCCTGGGCCACCAGCCGCCCAAGCTCCGTATAGTGCTTGGGGCTGTGGGCCATGGCAAGGAGCTTGAGCCGAGTGTGGAAGTCCACCAGCCGCCCCAGGCTGAGGCCTTGGGTCTGCAACTGGCGCCAGCGGTGCATCACGAAGATGCGCTCGATGAAGTTTTCGCGCAGCCCTGCGTCGTTCAGCCTGCCTTCCTCCTCCACAGGCAGGAGGGGAAACCGGGCCATGAAGGCCGCGGCGAAAAGCCCCACGCCCTTCAGCTGCGCCATGCCGCCCGCCTCCGGGTACACCTTCACCCGCTCCATGCCGCTGGAGGGCGACCCGGACTTGAACACGAAGCCGCACAGGCCCTCGGTCTCCAGCGCTTCCACGCGGGCGGCGGCAAAGGCGCGCATGCGCTCGGTGAGGTCGATCTTCGTCTTGATGGTCAGCAGGCGCGGAGCCTCCGGATCGCCCACCAGGCGCATGGCCTCGCGGGGGATGCCAAGGCCGCACTCCACCTCCGGGCACACGGGCACATATTCCACGTGCTTGCCCAGGCCATCGCGCAGGAACCGGTCGAGCTTGTGCCCGCCGTCGTACCGCACACTGTCGCCCATGAGGCAGCGGCTGACGCCAAGCCTCGGCAGCTCACCCATGTCCGCCCCCCCGCGTTACAGCAGCCCTTGGCTACAACAGCCCTTGGGTCCAGTTGAACTCCGTGGTGCGCATCACCTTGCCGCTTTCGCGGGCCTCCTGCTCCATGAACCGGGGCCAAGGCTCCTGCAAGTCAGCGAACCAGGCGTACCCGGCCTTTTCCAGCTCCTGCCGGTGGCCGGAGATGTCCAGCTCCCAGCCGGGGTAAATCCAGTGGTTGTTGCCGTGCTTGCGCACCCAGGCCACCTCGCGGCGGGGGCTCAGCACCTGCTCCTCCACGCGCACTTCCTCCGCAAGGATGCGCGTGATGCCAAGGGGCCAAAAGCCCCGCAACACGATGCCCAGCGGAATGGGCGACTGCCCGGGCAGCTCGAGGAGTTCCTCGCCGGAAAGCTCCGGGCTGACGAAAGCGCCGCGCATGCCCATCTCGGCGTATTGCGCCGCGGTCTGGCCGCTGGCCAGGTTGCAGAACGGCCCGGCCACGAGCCTCACGGCGTCCACGTCCTCAAACATGCCCGCCTGCCAGGGCGCGCCCAGCACAAAGTTTTTCGCGCCGCGTTCGCGGGCCTCGCCCAGTATGCGCAGGTAGCGCTCCTCCTCCGCTGGCCAGATGACCGGCGGCAGCCACCACCAAATGCGCCCGGTGATCGCCCTGGGCACGTCCAGCAGGGCGGAACGCTCCAGCCAAACGCCGAGGTCCGGACCCTTGCCGCCCCTCTCGGCCCCCTTGCCCGCGCCCTTGGGCAGCGAGCGGAACACCACGTGGTCCACGGGGCGCTGGCGGCTGGCCCGCGTCGGAGCCTCCGGCACAAAGTCGGAGGCCTCCTTCTCCGGAACCTGGGTCATGGCGGCGAGGTCCTTCTCCATGGCCGCGATGATCCGCATAAGCTCAGGCTCACGGCGGTCGATGAGGAACGCCGGGGCCTTGGGCGGCGGCAGTTGCCCGCCCTCGGGCCGGATGTCTAGCCTGCCGCCCTTGGGAATGCGGCGGCGCAAGGGAATGGTCTGGTGCCAGGGGTCGTCCTCGCAGCCCAGGCGCAGCAGATCGCCGGGCAGCAGGTCCTGCCAGGTCACCACATAGGCCTTTCCGCCCGGTTCGCGCTTCACTAGGCCAGCCTGCAGGCCGGAGGCGGTCTCCTGCTCCGGCCGCACGGGCGGGTACGGGCGCTGCGGCAAAAACACGCCGTGGGTGCCGGGGCGGCCCAGGGCCTGTTCGATGAGGCTCAGGGCCGTCTTGCGCACGGTGGCGTCGCCGGGGGTGTCGCGCAGCATCCGGTAGGCCGTCACCACATAATATACGTAGTGCGGACCCTTTTTGCGGCCCTCAATCTTCCAGGAGGTCACCTGGGGCACGTCCAGCAAGGGTTTCGTCAGCACGTCCAGGGAGAGGTCCTGGCAGGAGAACAGCCTCTCGGGCTTGCTTTTGGAGCCGCCTTGCCTGTACAAGCGGCGGCAGGGCTGAACACATCGGCCACGCAGGCCGCTCTTGCCGCCGAAAAAGCTGCTCCACCAGCACCGGCCGGACACGCAGTGGCACAGCGCGCCGTGCACGAACAGCTCCAGGCCCAGCCCCTCCGGGCAGGCCTCAGCCATGGTCCTCACCTCGTCGAGGTTCAGCTCGCGCGGGAGCACCACACGGCTGGCGCCCAGCGCAAGGGCAGCCTTGAGGGCGGCGGGGTGCGTGGCGTTGGCCAGGGTGGATATGTGTATCTCCCCCTCGAACCCGGCCTGCCGGGCAAGACGGATGAGCCCAAGGTCCTGCACGATGATGGCATCGGGCCGGACCATGCGGGCCAGGCGGTCCATGAGCCCGCCAGCGGCGCGGGCGTCGCCGGGTTTGAGCAGGACGTTCATGGCCACGTACACGCGCACGCCGCGCTGGTGCGCGTAGTCCACAAGGGTGGCCAGCTCGCCCAGACCGAAGTTTTTGGCCTGCATGCGTGCGGAAAAGTGCTTCAGGCCCAGGTAGATGGCGTCTGCCCCGGCGGCCACGGCAGCGAGAAAGCTTGATCTGTCCCCGGCGGGGGCCATGATCTCCGGGCGGTGTTGGTCCATATTTACTGTGTCCTCAAGTGTGCTGAAGGAATCCTGCCCATTGGGCAGAACAGAAGGATGTTGCGATGGTGGTCAGAAATTGCCGTGAAGTCAAGGTGCAGTCCGTGCGCTTTCTTGGCACCTGGGACGAAGCCAGCGACTTTGTGGAACTCACCCTGGAAAATCCCGGCTGGGAGAGCTATCGCCCCGGCCAGTTCGCCATGCTGCGGCCCAAGCACTGGGGGTTGGAGCTGCCCTGGGGGCGTCCGTTCTCCATCTCCAGGCTTGATGCCGAGACCCTGACGGTGTTCTTCCAGGTCATCGGCCGGGGCACCAGCAGGCTGGCCCGGCTCAATCCCGGCGACGAGGTCGTCGTTTGGGGGCCGCTTGGCAACGGCTTCAGCGCGCCGCCGGAAACCCCCACCCTGCTGCTGGCAGGCGGCATGGGCATTGCGCCGTTCCGGGGCTACATCGAAAACCACCCCACGCCGGAATTTCTGCGCCTGTTCTTCGCCCACCGCGTGCCCCTGGCCAACTACCCCTACCTGGCCATGGCCGAGAAGGTGCGGGCCGAGGCCATGCAGGAGCACACCCCCGAGGACCTGCCGCGCATCATCGAGCGCATCCGCGAGCTGATGGACGAGAACCACGGCGGCATAGCCCTGGCCTGCGGGCCCACGCCGTTCATGCGCACCATTCAGGAGCACGCCGTGGCTGGAGGCCTGCGCGCCGAGCTCTCGCTGGAAAAGTCCATGGCCTGCGGCGTGGGCGCGTGCCTGGGCTGCGTGTGCAAAAATGGCGAGGGCAAACATGTTCAGGTCTGCGCGCGCGGCCCGGTCTTCCAGGCCGACGCGGTGCAGTTGTAAGGGGGCGGGGCAATGGATCTGCGTGTGGAATTCGCCGGGCTGGTGCTCAAGAACCCCATCATCACCGCCTCCGGCACCTTCGGCTTCGGCCTGGAGTTTTCGTCCTTCGGCGACCTGAAGCGCCTGGGCGGCATCGTGGTGAAGGGGCTTTCCCTGAAGCCGCGCGAGGGCAACGCCATGCCGCGCATTGTGGAAACCCCTTGCGGCATGCTCAACGCCATCGGCATCCAGAACCCGGGGGTGGAGGCGTTCCTTAAGGATAAGCTGCCGCTTTTGCCCTGGCGGGAAACAGCCATCATCGCCAACCTGTACGCCTGCTCCGTGGAGGAGTTCGGCGATTTGGCCGGTGTGCTCTCCGGCGAAGAGGGCGTGGCGGCCCTGGAGGTCAACGTCTCCTGCCCCAATGTCACCCACGGGGGCGCGGCCTTTGGCCAAGATCCGGCGCAGATAACCAAGGCGACCGAGGCCGTGAAGAAGCGTTGCGGCAACAAGCCGGTCATCGTCAAGCTCTCGCCCAACGTCACGGACATAGCCGTGTGCGCCCGCGCGGCAGAGGCTGGCGGGGCCGATGCCCTCTCGCTCATCAACACCCTGCTGGGCATGGCCGTGGACATAAAAACGCGCAAGCCCGTGCTGGCCAATGTCGTCGGCGGGCTCTCCGGCCCGGCCATCAAGCCCGTGGCGCTGCGCTGCGTGTACCAGGCCTGCCGCGCCGTGGGCATCCCGGTTGTGGGCATAGGCGGCATCGCCAGCGCGGAGGACGCGCTGGAGTTCATCACCGTGGGCGCCACCGCCGTGGAGGTGGGCACGGCCAACTTCCTCCGGCCCGACCAAAGCTTCCGCATCATCGACGACCTGCCCAGGGCCATGCTCAAGGCACGCGCGGCGGATATGGCCGAACTTCGCGGCAGCCTCGTCCTTCCGGGCCAATAATGCGGAATTTTGCCGCCAAGCGCACTTTTCGCTTGCATGCCAGCGCGGTTCATATTAATCGACTCTTCCTCGCGGAGAGGTGTCCGAGACCGGCCTAAGGAGCACGCCTGGAAAGTGTGTGTACCCGAAAGGGTACCGGAGGTTCAAATCCTCTCCTCTCCGCCATTTTTCACACCCGGGGAAGCCGGACGGCGGGTTCGCCGTGAACCCCGTCAGACCCGAAAGGGAGCAGCGGTAACGGTCCGAGCCCGGGTGTCCGGTTTCCCTAAGAAGGGCGCAGCAATGCGCCCTTCTTTTTTTACGTATTTCACCCCTTTGTCCTTCCAGCCCTCGTTTACTTTTTCGTTTCAAACTGCTAATTGACTTCGGCTGTAGCATTTCCACCAAGCAAAGCAGCATGTTGACTGCACATATTAACACTCCCCCCCATCAATAGCACGAGGAGCAAGGATGAAACGTACCCGCTTGAAACATCGGCTATCCGCCTGCGCCAGAGCCATCGCGCTGCTCTTGGTGCTTCCGACCGCCTCGCATGCCGGCGGGTTCGCCCTGAACGAATACGCCGCGCGCGCCAACGCCATGGGCGGCGCCGTCATCGCCCTGGCGGACGACGCCTCGGCAGTGGCCTACAACCCCGCGGGCATCACCCAACTCAAGGGCACGCAAACCATGGTCGGCTTCACGATGATTGTGCCCAAGGCCGAGGTGACCGCCGGCAACCAGGCCACAACCACCACTCGCACGAACTATTATGTTCCGCCCCACGCATTTCTGACCCACCAGTTCAACGACAAGGTATGGCTGGGAGTGGGCATGTTTTCCCGCTTTGGCGTTGGAACGGAGTATGTGCAGGACTGGGGTGGCCGCGGCAAGATCTACAAGGCCGACCTTGCCACCTACTCCATGGCGCCCAACCTCGCCGTCAAACTCACGGACAACCTGTCCTTCGCCTTCGGTGTCGAGCTGATGTACAGCTCCGCCGACCTGCGCAGGATGATCACCAATACGAATGAAATGAGGATGGGCGTCGACGGCGTGGGCATTGGCGGACAACTGGCCATGCACTACAAGTTCAACGACCAGTGGAGCGCAGGACTCACCTACCACACCTCCCAGCAGCACACCGACAGCGGAAAAGTGCGCTACAGCGCGGAAAACGGCGCCAATTTCCGCGACAGCGCCATGAACATCAGCCTCACCCTGCCCGCCTCCTACAC
>JAVBYL010000048.1 GCA_030824035.1 Humidesulfovibrio sp. | reverse complement strand
TTCATGGTCAGGATGAGCTCGTCCAGCAGTTGGCCCTGCCCGGCCATGCGCAGGGGGGCCTCCAATTTTTTGATGGAGTCCGGCAGGAGGATTTTGACGGCCTGGTTGCCCAGGTAGCCGTCCTGCTGGCCCAGGCTGGTCACGGCCTTCTTGGTGCCCACGGAGAGCGCCTCCTTCAGTCCGGCCACCATGTCGGTGTTGGACAGCCCCGCGACGGATGTGCCGGAAGTACTCGACGTGCCGGACGTGGCGGGAATCTGCGTTTGCACCTTGTCCAGCACATCGCCCCAACTGGCGGCGAAAACGGGAGAAACGCTCAAGGTGGTCAAAACGGCGGCAAGGGCGATATGGCGGCGCATGGGGAACTCCAGTTGTTGATGTGTGCGGGCCAGTGCACGGAACGCGTGCGGGGGCTATTCTTATTCTTTACGCTCAGCCTGCCCGCAGCGCAAGGCCCGCTCACCACACCGCGCCCACGTCTTGCCTCGCGCGGGCATCTGTCGTACCTTTTCCGCATATTGCAGCCACCCGGCGCGCCCAGCGCCCAAGAAGAGGACCACCATGCCGCACCCCATGAACTTCGCCTTTGCCGGACCAGGACCCGCCCGCCCCAACGGCAAGGCCGTGGCCATCATCGGCGCCGGTCCCTCCGGCCTTTCCGCCGCGGGTTTTTTGGCCTGCCTGGGCTACAAGGTGGATGTGTACGACAAGCTGCCCCAGCCCGGCGGGCTCATGGTCTTCGGCATCCCGGCCGACCGCATCCCGGCCGAGCGCATCGCCCAGAGCGTGGCCACGCTGACGGAACGCTACGGCGTGCGCTTCCACCCCTGCACCAAGGTGTGCGACGACACCCTGGCCACGGACACCGGCGACGACTTTTCCACCCAGTGCATCAGCCTGGAGCAGCTGGTGCGCGAGCACGACGCCGTGATCCTGTGCACGGGCTCGTGGAAGCCGCGCAAGCTGTGCATAGAGGGCGAGGACCTGCCCGGCGTATACACCGGCCTGGCCTTCCTGTTCCCCATCCGCGCGGCCAGCTACAACAAGGCCGCCATGCAGGGCATCGAGGTGGCGGGCAAGAACGTGGTGGTCATCGGCGCGGGGTTCTCGGCCGTGGATGTGGGCCACGGGGCCCTGGGCCAGGGAGCCAAGCGAGTGAGCCTCATCTACCGGCGCACGCGCAGGGAGGCCCCCTGCGGCGCGCACGAGATAGAGCAGTTCGAGGCCGCTGGCGGGCAGTGGATGGAGCTGGTGACCCCCCTCCGGATTCTTGGCCAGGGCAAGGTGGAGGGCATCGAGTGCATCCAGTGCCACCTGGGCCCGCCGGACGCCGACGGCAGGCGCTCGGCCATCCCGGACTCCTGCGCCAAGGTGGTGCTCCCGGCGGACATCGTGGTGACGGCCATCGGCGAGACCGCCGCCCCGCCCTTTGCCGCCAAGCTGGGCCTGGAAAGCGTGCGCAAAAACGAGATCCACTGGCTGCAGATGACGCGCATGGAAGGCGTGTTTGTGGCGGGGGATGCCCTCTCCGGCCCCAGCAAGATCGGCAAGGCCATTTACAGCGGCCTGCGCGCGGCCCAGTCGCTCTCCCGCTGGCTCACCCTCAAGGCCATGAACCGCGAAACGGAATACCGCGAGGAGCCGCCCATCCGGCGCGAGGAACTGCGCTAAAACGGCAGACGAGTGGAAGAAGGCCTACCTGGCGGCGGGCGGGTTGGCTATCCACTGGGCTAGGCGTTCCGCCTGCTTCCCGCGCTCAAAACTGGCGCGGGCATGCTCCCAGACGGCGCGGCGCAGCTTTAGCAGCGCCTCCGGCTCCAGGGCCAAAATCTTGCGTAGCCCGGCGGCCAGGGCGTGCGGACCCTGCTCCTGCGGCACCAGGTACTCCGCGCAGGCCGGGGGCCAAATCTCCGGCACGCCGCCCGCGTTGCGCGCAACAGGCGCCAGGCCGTAAGCCATGGCCTCCTGGAGCGCCATGCCCAGGGGCTCCACCCAGGTGGGCAGCACAAAGATGTCCGCCCGGGCCAGCTCGGCATGTACGTCCGTTACAAACCCCCGCCACTCCACAACATCGCCAATGCCCAGACCCTGGGCCAGCTCCTTCAGGGCCGCCTCCAGGGAGCCGGTGCCCACGATGATGGCGCGGAAGGCCAGGCCCTCGGCCTTCAGCAGGGCCAGGGCCTGCAGCAGGTCCTCGTGGCGCTTGTCCGCGTTCAGCTGGCTGGTGGCGATGATGACCGGGGGGCTGTGCAGCGCAAAGGCCGGGGCCTCGGGAATCCGCGTGCCGGGGTGCAGGGCGTGCACCTCGTACTGGTTCAGGGTGGGCACGTAGCTCACAATGCTGCGCACCACATACTCGCTGCAGCACAAAAACCGCGCCCGCACCAACCGCTGGGTCAGGCGCATTTTCGCCGTTTCCTGAAAATCGCCGCCGCTGCCCACGTGCTGCACCACCTGGATGCCCAGCAGGCGCGCGGCCACGCCAGCGGTGCGCAGGTCCTTGGCCACGTTCACCACCACCACATCAATGCGCTGGCTGAGGAACAGCGCCACAAAGCGCAAAATGGCCACGGGGTTCAGGTCGAAGCCGAAGCGCACCGGCCAGGCGGGGATGCCCAGCCGCCGGGCCTTGTCCACAAAGTCCCCGGCGCGGCCCATGATGACGGCCTCGTGCCCTTGCTCGCGCAGGGCAACGGCCATGTCCAGGCACCAGGTTTTCACGCCGCCCCACTTCAGGGTGGAGTTGACGAAGGCGATGTTCATTCGTGGACGCTCCGGGAAGAAAGACTGACGAAGGTGCGAAAGTGCGGGTGCTGTATCGCAACCCCTGCTCCCAGCGTCAAGTTCCATGTTGACGTTATGGGCATATGCCCATAATGTGCAGCCATCGGAGGGCCACATGCCACGACCACGCTGCTGCCGGAGAGTCTCCGGCGCGCCCGCCTGCAAATCGTTCCGCCCCATGGGCGTGCCCGTGGCCGAGCTTGAGGAAGTGACCCTGGCGCTGGACGAATACGAGGCCATCCGCCTGGCGGACCACGAGGGGCTGTACCAGGAGCAGGCCGCGGAGCGCATGGGCGTCTCGCGGCAAACCTTCGGGCGCACCCTGGAGGCCGCGCGCGGCAAGGTGGCGCGGGCGCTGGTGCTTGGGCTGCTGCTGAACATTGAAACCCGGCAGGACGACCAGCCCGGAGCCTTTGGCCCCTGCGCCTTTGCCTGCCAGGGCTGCGGCCACACCTGGGAGGACCCCCTGGCCACCGGCAGGCCGCCGTGCTGCCCAGGCTGCAAGGGCACGAATTTCCGCAACACCGGCTGTGCCGCCACCCCGCGCCGCGCAGCCGCCAAGCCCAGCAACAAACCCTAATCGCCCAGGAGGACACCATGCTCAAGATCGCCATTCCAAGCCGCGGCGGCGCCGTGGACGAGCACTTCGGCCACTGCGAATCCTTCACCATCATCAGCATCGACGCGGACAAGAAGATCCTCGGCACCGAGAGCTTCACCCCGCCCCCGGCCTGCGGCTGCAAATCCAACCTCATCCCCACCCTGGTGGAGATGGGCGTCGAGGTGCTCATCGCCGGCAACATGGGCGAGGGCGCGGTGATGCGCCTGCGCCAGGCGGGGCTCAAGGTGTTCCGTGGGGCCAGCGGCCCGGTGGAGCTGGCCTTGCAGTCCTGGCTGGACGGCAAGCTCACGGACAAGGACATCCTCTGCGCGGAGCACGGCCCCGGCCACGAGTGCCACCACGGGGAAGGCCACTAGCCCGGTCCACCCGGCGTGAGGCAGGGGGAGCCACGCTCCCCCCGCTTCATATCGTGCGCTAGTCGTCGTACTGCTTGGCGTACTTGGCGTCGTCGTACAACGCCTCGCCGATGGTCTTCTTGCCATACTCGCGGATGATCTTCTGCCCGGCCTCGCCGGCCACAAAGTCGATGAAGGCCGCGGCGGTCTTGGCTCCCGGCGTGGCGCCAGCGGGCGCGGCCAGGGCGTGGTAGGTGTTCACCAGGTACTTGTCGCCCTTGAACAAAATCTTAAGCTTGGGCATGTCCTTCTTCTCCGCCGCCCAGGTGCTGGAGTCGGTCATGAAGTACCCGCCCTCGTCGTTGGCGCGCTTGAGGGTTGCGGTCATGAAGGATTTGGTGACGATGTACCAGGCCCCGGAAGGCTGGACGTTCGCCATCTTCCAGATGCTCAGCTCCTTCTTGTGCGTGCCGGAGTCGTCCCCGCGCGAAAAGAACTTGGCCTGCGCCGCAGCGATCTTCTGGTAGGCCTCGGCGGCGGTTTTCGCATGGCCGATGTGCGCTGGATCTGTCGCCGGGCCCACGATGAAGAACTCGTTGGAGCCGATGAGCACACGGCCCGCAGCCCAGCCGTCCGCCACGGCCTTCTTCTCCGCCGCTGGCGCGTGCACCATGATCATGTCCACCTGCTTGCCCTGCAGCAGCGCCAAAGACTCGCCGCTGCCCGCCTTGACCCAGTCCAGCCGGGCGTTGTGCTTGGCGCCGAAGGCCTCGCCCAGCTCGCGCAGCAGGCCAAGCTCCCCAGGGCTGCCCGTGGCCAGGCTGAACACGTTGGCCCCCTTGCCGTAGGACTCCGTCACCTTGGTCTTGGGCGCGCCCTCCGCCGCCAGGGCAACGCCCACGCAACACAGCACCACCAGCACCTGTACAGCCGCAAACCGCATCAGCTTCCGCATGGGTATCCTCCAAAAAGGTTGTATATCAAAACTGACATAGGTCTAGCCCAGGGCCAGCACAGCGTCAACATCGACACCCAGCGCAACGCTCATCGCAATCCAGCCGCAGCGCCCGCCTGCGTTGACAGCCCAGGCCAAAGGCCGTACTTCTGCGCCATCTTTTTCGGGAGGCGAACCCATGCGCGAGAAGGTCGAAGCCGCACTGGCCAAGGTGCGCCCCATGCTCCAGGCCGATGGCGGCGATGTGGAGCTGGTCAACATCACGCCCAATGGAATCGTCCAGGTTCGCCTCACGGGCCGGTGCAAAACCTGCCCCATGGCGCAGCAAACGCTCAAAAGCAGCGTGGAGCGCATCGTGCTGCGCGAAGTTCCCAAAGTGAAAGCCGTAGAAAACGTTTCGGAGTAGCATCATGAGCATCGTCACCCGTTTTGCCCCTTCCCCCACCGGCTACCTGCACATCGGCGGCGCGCGCACCGCGCTGTTCAGCTGGCTGCTTGCCAAGAACCAGGGCGGTAAATTTCTGCTGCGCGTGGAGGACACCGACCGCGAACGCAGCACCCAGGAAGCCACCGACGCCATCATCGAGGCCATGGCCTGGCTGGACCTTGCCGCAGAGGGCACTGCCGTGTTCCAAAGCCAGCGCTTCGACCTGTACAACAGCTACATCGACCAGCTGCTGGCCAGCGGCCACGCCTACTGGTGCCGGTGCACCCCCGACGAGGTGGAGGCCATGCGCGAGAAGGCGCGGGCCGAGGGCAAGAAACCCAAGTACGATGGCCGCTGCCGCGAGGCGGGCCTGGTTCCCGGCGAGGGCGCCCAGGGCTGTGTCGTCCGCTTCAAAACCCCGCAAGACGGCGTGACCGCCTTCGACGACATGGTGAAGGGCCCCACGGCGGTGCAGAACGCCGAGATGGACGACATGATCCTGCGCCGCAGCGATGGCGCGCCCACGTACAACCTCGCCGTTGTGGTGGACGACCACGACATGGGCGTGACCCACGTGCTGCGCGGCGACGACCACGTGGCCAACACCCCGCGCCAGATATTGCTGTACAAGGCCTTCAGCTGGGAGGTGCCCAAGTTCGGCCACGTGCCCATGATCCTGGGCCCGGACAAGGCCAAGCTCTCCAAGCGCCACGGCGCGCTTTCCGTCATGGAATATAAGAAGATGGGCTACCTGCCCGAGGCGCTGGTGAACTACCTGGCCCGCCTGGGCTGGAGCCACGGCGACCAGGAGATCTTCAGCCGCGAGGAACTCGTCAGCATGTTCAGCACGAACAACCTGGGCAACTCGCCCTCGGTGTTCGACGTGAAGAAGCTGGAGTGGCTCAACGCCCACTACATCAAGGAAGCCGCGCCGGAGCGCCTGGCTGGCCTGCTGCCGCAGTACATCGCCGAGCTGCCCGAGATTGGCGCTGCGGCGGGCCTGAAGCTCGACCCGGCCCACCTGTCCAACATTGTGCCGCTGTTGCAGCCGCGCGCCAAGACCCTGGTGGAAATGGCCGAGATGTCGCACCTGTTCCTGGTGGACTCCGCCGCCTTGGCCTACGACGAAAAGGCCGTGGCCGACCACCTGAAGCCCGAGGCCCGTGCCCTGCTCACCGAGCTTTTGCCCATCTACGAGGCTGCCTCCGAAAAAATCGACTACACCGACCACAAGGCGCTGGAGGCCGCCACCCAGGCCTTCCTGGACGCCCGCGAGCTGAAGTTCAAGGCCGTGGCCCAGCCCCTGCGCGTGGCCCTCACCGGCAAAACCGCCAGCCCCGGCCTGTTCGAAACCATGTGTGTGCTGGGCAAGGCCGAGAGCCTGGCGCGCATCAAGCGGGCCCTCGCCCTCTAGGCTTCCGCATGGCCCTCGCACCCTGCTTCGCCAGCGACAACTACGCGGGCGTGCATCCGGCCATCATGGCCGCCCTGGCCGCCGCCAATAGCGGCCCGGCCCAGGCCTACGGGGCGGACGCCGTCACCCAGGCCGCGCGCGCACGCTTCAAGGAAGTGCTGGGCGAAAGGGCCGAGGCGTTCTTCGTGTTCCTGGGCACGGCGGCCAACGTGCTGGCCCTACAAGCCATGACCAGCCCGCACCACGCCGTGCTCTGCGCCAGCACCGCCCACATCAACGTGGACGAATGCGGCGCGCCGGAGCGGCACCTGGGCTGCAAGCTCATGAGCGTGGACACCCCGGACGGCAAGCTGACGCCGGAGCTGCTGCGGCCCTTCCTGCTCCACCTGGGCAACGAGCACCACAACCAGCCCCGCGTGGTCTCCATCACCCAGGCCACGGAGCTGGGCACGGTGTACACGGCGGGCGAGATCCGCGCCCTGGCGGACTTTGCGCACGGCAGCGGCATGCTCCTGCACATGGACGGCGCGCGCCTGGGCAACGCGGCGGCGGCGCTGAGCGAGGGGCAGGAATGCGAGCTGCGCCACATCACCGCCGATGCCGGAGTGGACGCGCTCTCCTTCGGCGGCACCAAAAACGGGCTGATGTTCGGCGAGGCCGTGGTGTTCTTCCGGCCGGAGCTCGCCCGGGAGTTTCCCTTCATCCGCAAGCAGGGCATGCAGCTGTGCTCCAAGATGCGCTTCATCGCCGCGCAGTTCCTGGCCCTGCTGGAGGGCGACCTGTGGCGGAAAAACGCCGCCAAGGCCAACGCCATGGCCCGCCTGCTGGCGGACAAGGTGGCGGATATCCCCGGCGTGCGCCTGACGCAGCCCCCGCAGACCAACGCCGTGTTCGCGGCCCTGGCTCCGGCGGTCATTAAGCGCCTGCAAACGCGCTTCGCCTTCTACGTGTGGAACCACGAGGAAAACGTGGTGCGCTGGATGACCTCCTTCGCCACCACCGAGGCCGAGGTGGAGGAGTTCGCGGCGGCGGTGCGCCAGGAAGCGCTGAAGGGCTGACCTGCGGGCCAAGCGTTGTAGACCAGGCCCCGTAGACCAAGCCCCGTAGACCGGGCCAAGACCCAAACGCCCCCACAAACACAGCGGCCCGGCGAGGACATCTCCTCACCGGGCCGTTTGTTTTCTCAACTGGACACAGAGGGCACCCCCCCCTGCCGACGGATGCCTACAGCTTCACCTGCCGCGCGGCGTCCAGGGTCTTTTTCAGGTCGTCGTCAGTGTGGGCGAAGGAGGTGAAGCCGCACTCGAAGCCCGAGGGCGCGAGGTTGACGCCAAGCGCCCGCATCTGGCGGTAGAACTCGCCGTAGGTGGCGCTGTTGCCGGTCTTGGCGGTCTCGTAGTCCGTGACCGGGGTGTTGGTGAAGAACAGCGTGAACATGCTGGCCATGTGGTTCAGCGTCACGGGCTGGCCCTTGGCGCGCAGAATCCCGGCCAGTTCCTCGGCAAAGGCCTTGGTGCGGGCTTCCAGCTTGGCGTAGTCGCTGGCCATCAGCCCCCGCAAGGTGGCGATGCCCGCGGCCATGGCCACCGGATTGCCGGAGAGCGTGCCCGCCTGGTACACCGGGCCGCAGGGCGCGATGTGCTCCATGATTTCCCGCTTGCCGCCGTAGCAGCCCACGGGGAACCCGCCGCCGATGATCTTGCCCAGGGTGGTCAAGTCCGGCGTGACGCCGAAGCGCTGCTGCGCGCCGCCCAGGGCCACGCGGAAGCCGGTGATGACCTCGTCGAAGATGAGCAGCGCGCCGTATTTGGTGCAGATCTCGCGCAGGCCCTCCAGGAAGCCCTTGGCGGGCGGGATGAGCCCCACGTTCCCGGCCACGGCCTCGATGATGACGCAGGCGATGTCCGCGCCGTGGGCGGCGAACTGCGCCTCCACGGCCTGCAAATCGTTGTAGGGTGCCAGCAGGGTCAGGTTGGCGATGGCGTCCGGCACTCCGGGCGTGCCGGGAATGCACAGGGTGGCCACGCCGGAACCGGCGCTGACGAGAAAGCCGTCGCTGTGGCCGTGGTAGCAACCGTCGAACTTGAGCACCTTGGCTCGGCCCGTGTAGCCGCGCGCCAGGCGCACCGCGCTCATGGTGGCCTCCGTGCCGCTGCTCACCATGCGCACCATCTCCATGCTGGGCATAATCTGGCGGATGAGCTCGCCCAACTCCACCTCCGCCGGGCAGGGCGCGCCGAAGCTGGCGCCGTTGTCCAGGGCGGCGATGGCCGCCTGGCGCACCTTGGCGTCCGCGTGGCCCAGCAGCATCGGCCCCCAGCTCATCACGTAATCAATGAGCTCCAGGCCATCCACGGTCCACATGCGGCTGCCCGCGGCCCTCTCGATGAACACGGGCTCGCAGCCGACGCTTTTGCAGGCGCGCACCGGGCTGTTGACGCCACCGGGCAGAATGTTGGCGGCGCGCTGGAACAGGGTCTCGGACTTGCTGGTCATTGCTCGGTCTCCGTCGTTTGGCGGTTAAAAGTAGCGCATGGAGATCTTCTTCAGCTCCCGCACGCTTTGCAGTATCTGGTAGTCCGTCACCCCCGTGGCCTGGGAAATGGCGTTCACCACCTCCATGCAGTCGCCGGGGTTCTTGCCGTGTATCATGGTGTACAGGTTGTACTTCCACTGCGGGTAGGTGCGGCGGATGTAGCAGTGGCTGATCTCCGGACGGTCGGCCATGAGCTTGCCCACGCGCTGGGCCTCGTCCGGGTCGTCCACGCGCCAGGAAACCATGGCGTTGTGCCCATACCCGGCCTTCTGGTGGCGCAGGGTGGCCCCAAAACGGCGGATGACGCCCTCGTCCTTCAAACCGGTGAGCAGCGCCAGCACCTCGGCCTCGGTGCAGCCCGCGCTCTGCGCTATGTCGGCGTAGGGCGTGGGGCTGTCGGGCAGGTCGGCCCCGGCAAGGGCCAGGATGCGCTGCTCGGTTTCCGTAAAGGTGGGGGCGGCTTTCTTGTGGCTCATACTCTCGCGCTCGCTTGTGCTTGAGGTGTGGGAAGGGGTTCTCATACCCGAGGCCGCGCCCGCTGGCAACACGCGGCGGGCCCATTTCCAGGCCGCCACAGGCCCGGCGATATGCCCCCTTCTCGGGGCTTGCCTCGCCCCCCGGCAGCGAGTATGAAGCGCACATCCGTCCGTGCGCATGCCCGGGCGGGAACCCCTCTCAAGGAGCGCACAGAGCATGAAAATCGCCGTCATCGGCGCGGGAAGCTGGGGAACCACCCTGGCCGACCTGCTGGCCCGCAAGGGCGTCGCCACCACTCTCTGGGTCCGCGAGCCGGAGCTGCTGGCCGAGATGAAAGAGAAAGGCCGCAACACCTGGTTCCTGCCCGACCACGACCTTTCCCCCGCCCTGCAGCTGCACGCCAACCCGGCGCGCGCCCTGGCCGGGGCCAACGTTTTTCTGCTGGTGGTGCCCAGCCAGTTCCTGCGCTCCAGCCTGGAGAGCTTCCGCGACATTCTGCCCAAGAAGCCCATCGTGGTGTGCGCCAGCAAGGGCATCGAAAACGGAACCCTGGCCCCCATGAGCCAAGTGGTGGAGGAGGCGCTGGAGGCGCTGCACCCGCGCTATGCCGTGCTCTCCGGCCCCAGCTTCGCCAATGAGGTTGGCCGCGGCCTGCCCACCACCGTGAGCCTGGGCTGCGCGGACAAGAAGCTCGGCAAGCAGCTGCAGGAGCTGTTCAGCACCGACACCTTCCGCGTGTACACCAACGAGGATTACAAGGGCGTGGAGCTTGGCGGCGCGCTGAAAAACGTCATGGCCATCGCCGCCGGCATGGCCGATGGCCTGGGCTTCGGCCACGATGCCCGCGCCGCGCTCATTACGCGCGGACTGGCGGAAATGAGCCGCCTGGGCAAGGTTATGGGCGCCAAGCCCAAGACCTTCATGGGCCTCTCCGGCATGGGCGACCTGGTGCTCACCTGCACCGGCGACCTCTCCCGCAACCGGCAGGTGGGCATGAAGCTCGGCCAGGGCCGCAAGCTCAAGGATATTTTGGCCGAGACCAAGACCGTGGCCGAGGGCGTGCGCACCACGGAATCCGTGTATCAGCTGGCCCGCAAGCACGGCGTGGAGCTGCCCCTCACCGAGCAGGTCTACCGCATCCTCTATGAGGACAAAGACCCGGCCCAGGCGGTTCGGGACTTGATGACCAGGGAGTTGAAGGGGGAGTAAGAGCCCTTTTTTGCAGAAAGAAGGATGAGAATAAAAGGCGGGGGAGTCAGAAATGGCTCCCCCGCCTTTTCACTTGATCGATACCGTGCTACTGATTTGGCGTAAAGCAATTTGATGGGTGAAAAGTGCAAGAAACTATTGCACTAAGCCGCAGTTCGGCTCGCGTAATCAAAACACTGTATTTACGTCTAAAGGATGAACATGTCAGAACCCGTTCGCCATCATGTAGTCCCGAAATGCTACCTAGAGGCGTTCCATAATTCTGGCCGGAAACTTCATGTTTTGCCAAAGGGGAGTGAGAGAGAGCCATTTGAGTCTAGTCTTAATAATGTTGCTGTGCGAAAGAACTACTATTCTTTCAATCTCGGCGAAGGCAAATATGATGCAAGGATAGAAAGAACTCTTGCGGACCTTGAAGGTGTTGCCAAGCCAATTCTACAGAAAATAATTTCTTATAACATGATCACAAAACAACAAAAAGAAGATCTAGCCATATTCATAGGAATACTACACACAAGGAATCCAAACTTCAGAAAAGGAACAGAAGAATCGCTAAGACAGGTTATGGAAGCAATAAAGAATACAACGATTGACGATGACAAGTCTTTTTTTGAAATCTTTGGAGATATTCCTGATAAAATAGAGGAGGTTGCTGGCGGCAAAGAAAATGTACGGAGTTGGATTAAAGAAAATGTTAATGTCGTAATTCCTACAGAAGCGAGTCTGGAGCATATTTCTTCTGGCATTACAATTGGGACTATACTGTCTTCTATGCGCTGGCGGTTTTGGATTAATACGTTTGAAGACCTTCCATATATAACCTCAGACAATCCGTGCTATGTTTGCAATAAGGTTGCTGAGAAGTCTCCATATGGGGCTGGCATAGCAGTAAAAGGCTCAAGACTTCACCTCCCAATTTCACCTAAGGTATGTCTGATTGCCGACTGGGAAGGTCACCAAACAGAGTTCAAAACAAATACCGACATTAAACGAATTATCCGAATTAATTCACAAACAATTAGACATGCCGAATCGGAAGTGTATTCTTCCATCGTGAACACAAAAATCCTGAATATTCATAAGAAGAACAAGCAATACAGCTTTGAGACACTAATTGATCATATCGGTCCATACATTATCACTCGCAGGAAACTTGTAAAAAAACGTAGTTAACTCAGCGTTCCTTTGGCTACCATCACCTCAAATCCCAAAAAAAGCGGGGGAGCCCATCTGGACTCCCCCGCTTCATTTTGTATAATTTCCCGAGACCCTAAATCCGCACAGGCAGCTTTTGCGGCAGACCGGTGAGCACCTTGGCGTGCTCCTTGTCCACTTCCTTGTCCACCAGCGTGCGCTCGGCGTGGCGGTAGGTCAGGCGGAAGGTCAGGTTGCGCTCCCCCTTCGAATCGTCGGCCTTGTCCTC
>JAVBYL010000299.1 GCA_030824035.1 Humidesulfovibrio sp. | reverse complement strand
TAGGCCTGCCTGGCCAGGGCCTCCTGGACGAAAAGATGCCGGGGAACCTCGCGCATGGCGGCCAGCACGCGGGCATCGGTAATGCCGCGGGCAATGATCTGTTCGCTCACCATGCGTTCGCGCATGCGCACTGGGTCCACCCGCATCAAGCCGCCCCCGAAAGAGAGTGAGAGGATTATCAGGCCACCGGCCTCGCCGTGGTCTACAGAAAACCCGCGCCAAGTCAACCATTGTCCGGCAGCGCGCCCTTGACATGGGGGGGCTTTCCTGAAAAATTCAAACCCAGAATACGCTACGGCACAAATCAAACGGTGGGCCGCCACGCAAGGAGAACCCCATGTTCATGATCCGCGAGCTGATGACGAGCCCCGTGTACTCCCTGCGCGAAACCGACACCCTGCAAAGCGCCCGCGCCCTCATGGAGCAGAAGCGCATCCGCCACGTGCCCATCACCACCGGCGACAACGCCTTCAGTGGCCTCATCACCAACCGGGACGTGCTGGCCAACACCATCTCGCACCTGGCGGAAATCGACAAGGACACCCAGGACGAAATCGACGCGGGCATTCCCCTCAAGGAAATCATGCGCACCGATGTCCGCACGGTCTCCCCGGACGACACCGTCAAGGAAGCGGCCTTCATCCTGTACCGCAACAAGTACGGCTGCCTGCCGGTTGTTGAAAACGGCAAGCTCGTCGGCATCGTCACCGAGGCGGACTTTTTGCAGCTCACCGTGCAACTGCTGGAAGCCATGGACCAGGCCGCCAAGGAATAAACCCGCCCTGCCCTCTTTTTTGGCACCATTATACGGGCGGGGAGGTTTCTCACCGCCCGAAATCATGAGAAGGACCCCCCGAACATGGACAACAAAGGCTCCGGCAATTTTCTTCGCATCGCCGTCATCGTCGTCATCGTCACCATCATCGCCGCGGGCGTGGTCTTCTTCATGCGCCACGGCACCCCGGCCACCCTCAGCCTGACCCCCAAGGGGAACATGGCCTCCTTCAACACGGACTTTTCCCTGACGCTGAGCGCCAAGAACTCCCCGCTCAAGACCCTGAAGGTCACGGCCTCGCAGGACGGCAAGCGTATCGAATTCCTTGAGCGCAGCTTCACCGGCAACATCATGGAGCACACCGAGGTCTTCCGCATCCCGCGCGAGTCCGGGTTCAAGGAAGGCCCCATGGAGCTGACCGTGGTGGCCACGGTGGATTCCTGGATGTCCCTCATCGGACGCGGGAAGTCGAGCGTGGTGCTGCCCTTCACCCTGGACCTCACCCCGCCGCGCATCAACGTCACCTCTGGGGTGCACAACGTCAACCAGGGCGGCAGCGGCGCGGTGAGCTTCACCGTCTCCAAGCCCGTGGAGCGCGTTGGCGTGGCCGTCGGGGAGCACTTCTTCAACGCATACCAGCAAAAAAGCGGCGACTACTTCTGCTTCTTCGCCATGCCCTTCGACATGGCCCCGGCGGACTTCAAGCCCAAGGTCATCGCCCGCGACAACGCCGGGAACGAGGCCACCCAGTCCCTGTTCATCTTCGCCATCCCCAAGAACTTCAAGTTCGACAAGCTCAACGTCTCCGAGTCGTTCCTGAACGACAAGATGAGCCAGTACACCGCCCAGTTTCCGGCGGAGAAGTCGCCCCTTGAGGTGTACAAGCGCGTGAACAACGAGCTGCGCCAGAAGAACGTCGACGAGCTCAAGCGGGTCGCCCAGGACACCGCCAGCGCGCCGCTCTGGTCCGGGGCCTTCCTGCGGCTGCCCAACGCCGCCGGCCGCGCCGGTTTCGGCGATGCGCGCGACTATTACTTCGACGGCGAAAAGATCGACCACCAGACCCACATGGGCGTGGACCTGGCCAGTCTGGCCAACGCCCCCGTGCCCGCCGCCAACACCGGCCGCGTGGTGCTGGCCGAGTTCTTCGGCATCTACGGCAACTGCGTCATCATCGACCACGGGCTGGGCGTGCAGAGCCTTTACTCCCACCTCGACGCCATGGATGTGGCCAAGGGCGCGGATGTCCAGAAGGGGCAGATCATCGGCAAAACGGGCACCACGGGCCTGGCGGGCGGCGACCACCTGCACTTCGGCATGATCATCGGCGGCATTCAGGTGAGCCCGGTGGAATGGTGGGACGAGCACTGGATTCAGGATAATGTGCTCAAGCACCTGAGCAAGCAGTAAGAACGACACGCAACCGCGACGCTGAAACGACAAAGGCCGGGCAAACGCCCGGCCTTTTTATTTACCCTATGGAGCCAGAACCGCGCGCTAATGCGTGGGCCGCTGGTACTCCTCTTTCACAAGCAGCTCGCTTAAGGGCGAGATGTTGTCGCGGCCGCAGAACAGGGCCGGGGGATTGGCGCACACCAGCGCCCGCTCCAGCACCTCGTCCACGTTCTCAACGGGGATGACCTTGAGGTCCTTGAGGATTTCCTCAGGCACTTCCTTCAGGTCTTTCTCGTTCTCCGCCGGGATGAGCACGGTGTCGATGAGCCCGCGATGCGCGGCCAGCAGCTTCTCGCGCAGGCCGCCGATGGGCAGCACGCGCCCACGCAGGGTGATCTCGCCGGTCATGGCGACGTTGTTGTGGATGGGGATGTTCAGCACCGCCGAGACGATGGCGCTGACCAGGGTGACGCCAGCCGAGGGGCCGTCCTTGGGGGTGGCGCCCTCGGGCACGTGCACGTGGATGTCGATTTCCTTGTGGAAGTCGCGCTTGAGGCCGAACAGATCGGACCGCGAACGCAGGTACGACACCGCCGCGCGGGCGGACTCCTGCATCACGTCGCCGAGCTTGCCGGTGATTTCCACCTTGCCGGAGCCGGGCATGAGCACCACTTCCACCATCAATATCTCGCCGCCCATCTGGGTCCAGGCCAGGCCGGTGCACACGCCCACGGCGGGCTTGTCCTCCCGCTTTTCGTGGCGGAACTTGGGCACGCCCAGGAAGGTGTTCACGGTCTGCTTGCTAACGGCCACGGACTTCTGCTCCGCGCCGCCTTCCACGATCTTGGTGGCGGCCTTGCGGCACACCGCGGCGATCTCGCGCTCCAGGTTGCGCACGCCCGCCTCGCGGGTGTAGCGGCGGATGATCTCCAGCATGGCGTTGTCGGAGATGGAGAGGTTGTCCTTGGTCAGGCCATGCAGGCCGATCTGCTTCTCAAACAGGAACTGCTTGGAGATCTTGAGCTTCTCGGTCTCCAGGTAGCCCGGCAGGCGGATAATCTCCATGCGGTCCTGCAGGGGCAGCGGGATGGAGTGCAGGGTGTTGGCCGTGGTGATGAAGAACACCTTGGACAGGTCGTAGTCCAGGTCCAGGTAGTGGTCGTTGAAGGCGTAGTTCTGCTCCGGGTCCAGCACTTCCAGCAGGGCCGCCGAGGGGTCGCCCCGGAAGTCCATGCTCATCTTGTCCACCTCGTCCAGGCAGATGACGGGATTGTTGAACTTGCAGCGCCGCAGGGAGTGCAGAATCTTGCCGGGCAGCGCGCCAACGTAGGTGCGCCGGTGGCCGCGAATTTCCGCCTCGTCGCGCACGCCGCCAAGGGAAACGCGCACGAACTCGCGGTCCATGGCGCGGGCGATGGACTTGGCGATGGAGGTTTTGCCAACGCCCGGGGGGCCCACAAAGCACAGGATGGGGCCCTTCATGGTCTTCACCAGGCTCAGCACCGCGATGTACTCGAGGATGCGCTCCTTGGCCTTCTCCAGCCCGTAGTGGTCCTCATCGAGGATGGCGCGGGCGTGGGGCAGGTCCAGGCTCGACTCCTTGACCACGCCCCAGGGCAGGTCCAGGACCCAGTCGACGTAGTTGCGAACCACAGTGTACTCGGCGCTGGAAGGCTGCATCTGCTTGAGTTTGCGGATTTCCTTCTTCACGCGCTCGCGCGATTCGTCGGTCATCACCTTCTCGTCCAGACGCTTCTCCAGCTCGGCGGCCTCGGCGGCGGGGTCGTCCTCGCGGCCCATCTCCTTGTGGATGGCCTTGATCTGCTCGTTGAGGTAATACTCGCGCTGGTTCTTCTCCATCTGGCTCTTCACGCGGCCTTTGACGCGCTTCTCTATGGAAGCGATCTCGACCTCGGCCAGGAGCAGCTCGTACACGTACTCGAGCCGCTCCTGGGCATTCAGAATCTCCAGGGCGCGCTGCTTGCGCTCAAAATCAATCTTGAGGTGCGGCATGACGGCATCGGCCAGGGCGCCGGGCTCGCGCAGGGCGGCCATGGCCAGCAGGGACTCCGGCGCCAGCTTCTTGTTGCCGCGGGCGTAGTTCTCCAGGGCCTCGTTGACGGAGCGGATGAGCGCCTCGCCCTCGGAGGCCACGCCGCCGATGTCGTCCAGGCGCTCCACATGGGCCAGGGGGAAGTCTCTGGCATTGCCGGGGTCCACCTCCACCATGCGCCAATTGGCGCGAGACAATCCCTCGAACAGCACCTTGATGGTGCCGTCGGGCAGGCGCAGCATCTGCAAAATGCGGCTCACCGTGCCCACGGCGTACAAATCCTCGGGCTCGGGCTTTTCTTTCTCCGGCGTTTTCTGCGTCACCAGGAAGATATGCTTGTCGTGCAGGGCGATGGCGCTCTCTATGGCCTTGATGGAGGCCTCGCGCCCGACGAACAGGGGCACGATGGAGCGCGGGAACATGACGACCTCCCGCAGCGACATGAGCGGCAGCACCGAGTCGTCGGGGATGAGGTCGCGTTCCAAATCGTTCAGTTCAGACATGTCGTAGTGCTCCTTGATGCCGGTGGCAACGTCCTGAATGTGGACAATGCCATCAAAATAACAGCCAAGAGGCCAATGTCAAATGCCTGGGGTCAAAATCAGGCGCTCTTGACCTCCTGATGGTAGATCAGAAGAGGCTCCATGCCCTTCTCGATGACCGCCGTGTTGATGACGCACTCTTTGACGCCGGTGAGCGACGGCAGCTTGTACATGATGTCGAGCATGGTCGATTCGAGCACGTTGCGCAGGCCGCGCGCGCCGGTCTTGCGGGCTATGGCCTGCTCGGCGATGGCCTTCAGCGCGTTCTCGGTGAAGCGCAGGCCCACCTTGTCCAGCTCAAAAAGCTTCTGGTACTGCTTCACCAGCGCGTTCTTGGGCTCGGTGAGGATGCGCACCAGGTCGTCGCGGGTCAGCTCGTCCAGGGCGGTGACGATGGGAATGCGGCCAACAAATTCGGGGATGAGGCCGAACTTGATGAGGTCGTTGGGCTGGCCATGGCACAGGAGCTCGCCCACAGCCAGGGTCTTCTTGCTTTCAACCTTGCCGCCAAAGCCCATGCTGGAGCCCTGCATGCGCTGCTGGATGATCTTATCCAGCCCGATGAACGCCCCGCCCAGAATGAACAGGATGTTCGAGGTGTTCATGCGGATGAACTCCTGCTGCGGGTGCTTGCGGCCGCCTTTGGGAGGAATGTTGGCCTCGGTGCCCTCGATGATCTTGAGCAGGGCCTGCTGCACGCCCTCGCCGGAAACATCGCGGGTGATGGAGGGGCTGTCGCCCTTGCGCGCGATCTTGTCGATCTCGTCGATGTAGATGATGCCGCGGCTGGCGGAGTCGATGTCGTAGTCCGCGTTCTGCAGCAGCGCCACCAGGATGTTCTCCACGTCCTCGCCCACGTAGCCGGCCTCGGTGAGGGTGGTGGCGTCGGCGATGGCGAAGGGCACTTTCAGCAGGCGGGCAAGGGTCTGCGCCAGCAGCGTTTTGCCGGAGCCCGTGGGGCCGATGAGCAGCACGTTGCTCTTGTCGATCTCCACGTCGTCCTTGTTGGACTGGGCGTAGAACACGCGCTTGTAGTGGTTGTGCACGGCCACGGAGAGGATCTTTTTGGCCTTCTCCTGGCCGATGACGTACTGGTCGAGCAGCGCCTTGATCTCCTGCGGGGGCAGCAGGCGCACGTCGCCGATGTCCTCGTTCACGTGCTCCTGGGCGATGATGTCGTTGCACAGGCCGACGCACTCGTCGCAAATGTACACATCCGGCCCGGCGATGAGCCGCTGCACATCCACCTGATTCTTGCCGCAGAACGAGCAGGTCAGGCTGGTGGGGCTGCCGCCCTTCTTCTTGTTCATCGTCATGGTGTTAGTCCTTCTTTTCCATGTCGCCGCGCTTGGTCATGATCTTGTCGATGAGGCCGTAGTCCAGGGCCTCCTGCGCAGTCATGAAATAATCACGCTCGGTGTCTTTTTCAATGCGTTCCATGCTCTGCCCGGTGTGCCCGGCCAGGATGGTGTTCAGGGACTCGCGCATGCGCAGAATCTCGCGGGCCTGGATGCCGATGTCCGTGGCCTGGCCCTGCGCACCGCCCAGGGGCTGGTGGATCATGATGCGCGAATGCGGCAGCGCATAGCGCAGGCCTTTTTCGCCCGCGCCAAGCAGCAAGGCGGCCATGCTGGCGGCCTGGCCCATGCACAGGGTGGCCACGGGCGGGGCGATGTACTGCATGGTGTCGTAAATGGCCATGCCCGCCGTAACGACGCCGCCCGGGGAGTTCACGTACATGTAAATTTCCTTTTCCGGGTCCTCGGACTCCAGAAACAGGAGCTGGGCGCAAATAAGGCTCGCCACATGGTCGTCGATGGCGCTGCCCAGAAGGATGATGCGGTCCTTGAGCAGGCGCGAGTAAATGTCGTAGGCGCGCTCGGTGCGGCCCGTGGTTTCGATGACGATTGGCACTGCGGGCATGGTGCGGCTCCTTGAAATGCCACCCGTGGGCGGCGATGTGGGTCACGCGGAGTGCCTCCAGGGCACGGTGGCCTGGAGGTGGCCGGGGCAAATCCGGCACGGCGATACCTTAGCAATTTTCATTCCGGCAATCCAGAGCAGATACTGGACCCCCGGCGGGCGAAACGAGCCAAAAGCGAAGCGCGGCGGCCGGAGAAACGCCCCGGTCGCCGCGCGGTTTTACCAATGCAGAAAGGTATGGGGCTTCAGCAAAGAGCCTTACTCCTTGGGTTCTTCCGACTTGGCGGCCTTGGCGCGGGGCTTCTTGGGCTTGGCGGCCTTGGCATCCTCGCCCTCGGGCGTCACGGCCAGGGGCTCAATCTCAATCTTGTTCGCACGGTCAAAGATAAGCTCGATGGCCTTGTCGGCAAGCAGGCGGTCCTTGAGCGGGAAGATGAGGTTGTTCTCCTCATAGTACTGCTTCACGGTCATGAAGTCCTGGCGGCTCTGCATGGCCATCTGCTGGATGGACTTGTCGAGCTCCTCGGGACTGACCTCAAGGTTGGCCTTCTTGGCCACGGCCAGGAGGAAGATCTCACCCTTGGTGGCTTCCTCGGCCTGGGCGCGGTGCGCCTCGCGCAGCTCGTCCATGGACTTGCCCAGGGACTGTAGACCCTTGCCCTGACGGTCGAGCTTGCGCTCCAGGTCTTCCAGCAGGCGGTCGATGCGGTTCTCGACCATGGACGGAGGCAGGGGGTAGTCCACCTTGGCCAGCAGCTGGTCCAGCAGCTTTTTCTGCGCCAGGGAGCGGTTCAGCTGCTCGCGGCTCTGCTTGTAGGAGCCGATGATGGCCTCGCGCATCTTCTCCACGCTGTCGAAGCCGCCGGCCTTCTTGGCCACCTCGTCGGTGAGCTCCGGGGCGGTGCGGGACTTGATGGAGTGCATGGTGGCGCGCATCACCAGGGTCTGCCCGGCCATGGCGGGATTGATGAAGTCCTCGGGGAAGGTGATTTCGCACTCGCCCTTCTCGCCGGTCTTCAGGGTCTTCAGCATGGCCTCGAACTCGGGCAGGGCCTGCTGCTTGCCCAGGGTCAGCTCGAAGTTGTCGGCCTGGATGCCCTCAAAAATCGCGTCGTCCTTGTAGGCGCCGAAGGTGATGACCACGAGCTCGCCGTCCACGGGGGTACGGTCTTCCTCAATGGGCTTCACCACTGCGGCGTTGTCCAGAATGCGCTGCTCAACCTCGCGCACTTCCTCGTCCTTCACCACGGCCTTCTCCACCTCGACGGTGAGGCCTTCGTAGTCGGGAATGGCGAATTCCGGGGCCACCTCGAAGGTGATGGTGTAGACGAAGTCCTCGTCGCGCACCAGCTCGCCGCCGTCCACGTCGATGCGGGACAGGGGCATGATGCCCAGGTTGTTCAGCACTTCGTTGATCTGGTAGTTCACCAGGTCGGTGGTGGCTTCCTGGTAAATCTGGCTACGGTACTTGGACTCCACCACGGAGGAGGGAGCCTTGCCGCGGCGGAAGCCCTTGATCTCGTAGCGGTGACGGTACAGCGCAACAGCGGTGGAAAGCGCCGCGTTCACTTCATCGGTGGCCACCGTGATGGTGATCTTGCGCTTGACCGGGGAGAGTTCTTCAACTTTGTGGTCCATGTTCTTGCCGTCCTCCGTTTCGGATGTCAGCCCGCGCATAGGGCGGGTCGCGTTGTTCAGCTGGTGCGAGAGGGGAGACTCGAACTCCCACGGACGCGGCCGCTGGATCCTAAGTCCAGTGCGTCTACCAATTCCGCCACTCTCGCAAAAAGTCCTGATTAATAAGCAAGGGATTTGGACCTGTCAACCTCGGCGCGCAAAAGCGGCGCTGGCCCGCCTCATAAAACGTCGATGATGCGGCGAACCTTGTCCAACAATTCCGTTGTGCTGCCCGCCAGCAGGCGGATCATGGGCTCCTTGCCCATGCCGCCAATGTCGCACACGGCGTCCACCGTGGCCGGGGCCTTGTGGCGCTCCAGGGCCGTCATGGTGCCCCAGTCCATGGTGCCGCCATCGCGCAGGCAGGTGTCGGCCGACTCCTCGGCCCGGTCGAAGCTCGCCGTTACCAGCCCGGCCTTGCGCAGGGCGATGAGGATGGCGTCGTTGTGGCGGATGTTGAGCCCGCAGCGGATGCGCGGGGAAGACTTGGCCGCGGCCAGCACCACGCGCGCCATGTGGGACGAAGCCGCGAACTCCGGCCCGCCCGCCACGATGACCTCGCCACGCACGGTGCAGGTGATGCGGCCGCTGAAGGCAGCCACATCGCCGATGCCGCCCGCATACGGCAGGGCCAGGGCCAGGTTGGAGCGCACCTCCGGGATGAGCTTGGCAAAGCCCGGCAGCACGGCCAGGGTGCGCCCGGCATCGCTCAGTTCCATCAACAGCGCCACCCTGCCCTGCTCCTTCAAGAGCGGCACGGCGTGGTTGGGGGAGCCGCCCCCGGCGCCCACGGAATAGCTGGCGCGCAGGGCCGCCTGCATGAACTGCTGGGCGCGGCGCACTGCGGTGAGCATGTCGCAGCCGAGGCCCAGGTGCGCGGTGATGGCGGCGGAAAGCGCGCAGCCGGTGCCGTGGAGATTCTTGGTGTCCACCCGGGGCTGCATGAGCGGCACGGGCTTTTGGCCCGAGGCGACGAACCAGTCCGTGGCGGTGGGGGATTCCATGTGCCCGCCCTTGATGAGCACGGCGCGCGGGCCAAAGGAAAGCAGGCGCTCGGCCACGGCGCAGATGTCCTCCGCGCTGGCGATGCGCATGCCCGTGAACAGCTCGGCCTCGGGGATGTTCGGCGTGATGAGATCGGCCATGGGGAACAGGTCGCGCTGCATGGCCAGCACGGCGGATTCCTCCAGCAGGCGCGCGCCGGACTGGGCCACGCACACCGGGTCGACCACCAGCGGGAAAGACCGCTTGAGCAGCCCGGCGCTCACGGCCTTGATGATGGCCTCCGAGAAGAGCATGCCCGTCTTGGCGGCGCGGATGGTCAGGTCCGTGAGCACGGTGGAAAGCTGCAGGGAAACGAACTCCGGCGGCACGGGGTGGATGCCCTTGACCGCCGTGGTGTTCTGGGCCGTGAGGGCGGTGAGGACGCTGGAGCCGAAGCCGCCGAGCATGCTGAAGGTCTTCAGATCGGCCTGGATTCCGGCCCCGCCGCCGGAATCGGAACCGGCGATGGTGAGCAGACTGGGATTTGTATGCATCGGCGCATATCCTCAAGGCAAACGGAGAGGCCCGTTTGCGGGTAATGGACTGTGGGATGCCGCCTGGGCGGGCGTGTGGTCAGGAGAGCAAAGGCGGAACACGGGGCGGCGCATGGCGCAACGAGGATGCCCGCTTAGCCGCCGGTGCAGGTCAGCTTGACGTAATCGTCCAGCGAAACGCCGCTCCAGGCCTTGCTGGTCCAATACGCCGTGCCCCAAATCATCAGGGCCGTGGCCTGCAGGTCGCTCAGGCGGCGCAGCTTGATCTCGATGTTGCTGCGGCTTGCGCCGTGCATGATGTGCGCCTCGCGCTCGTCGCAGGAGCTCTCGACGCGGAGCATCAGGTAGGCCTGCTTGGACTGGTTGGGCAACAGCCGCACATCGCGGTGCGATTCGAGGATGGTTTTAAGCTCGGCTGTGGTGAACTCCACGGAGACGCCGCGGATGAGCTTGAAGAAAACATCGACGGCCCAGGGCAGAATAAATTCCGCACCCGCGCTTTTCGTCTTGAAAAAGTCCTTGAGCCATTTTTCATGGTCAGGGCTAATCCTTGCGGCGACTTGCGGCATGTCTGCTCCTCCATTGGCCTGCGGAGATGATTGAGTCTATACTATAGAGATAGAATCAATCAAGATAAATTCTAGAGCAAATCCATCATTCTTGCACGCCATCGCGCAGGTGGCGAAACATCTGCAGGAGATAGGCGTCCGGCACCGGCTCGCCGTTGAAGCAAATCGTTCGCAGCACGGTGACCCTGTTGCCGCTGGGCGTGCGCACGGAGGCCGTATCCAGCGCGTATGAGCAGGACTGCCCCTGCCCCCGCGTGAGCCCAAGGGAAAGCAGCCAGCCATCGCGCAGTTGCTCCCAGCTGGAGGAGACGACCACACCCTGCGCGGCCTGCCGCTCCACCACCCGCAAAAATTCGCGCAGGCACAGCCGCTGCCCGCCCAGGTCGCTTACGCCCAGAAATTCATCCTGCGCCGTGCGCACCACAAGCGGGTGCGTCAGGTACGAATCCGCCGGGCAGGACGACGACACCCCGCGCCGCTGCTCCATGGCCTCCAGGGCCTCGGCCAGGCGGCGGCGTTCGTCGCGCAGGGCGTTCAGCTCCTGCTCCAGGGCCACAAGGCGTCCATCGCGCCCGGACTCCGCCTCGCGCCGGGCCTGCTCGGCCACGCGCAGGTCGTGCTGAAGGCCAGCTATCTCCCTGCGCATGCGCGACTGTGCTTCCAGCGCCTCGGAAACCTTGAGCAGCGCGCCGTTCATGCACTGCAAAACGCCATCGGCCAGGGCTGTGGCCTCCCCGCCCTGAAGCCCGCCGCCGCGCTCCGCCCGCGCGAGCAAGGAAAACCCCTGGGCCAGCTCCTGAGCCAATTGCTCGGAGGACCAGTCGCTTCTCCCCATACAGCCTCCCAAGGTATTCCCGTGCGCCAACGCCTGGAAATTGAATGTTCATAGCCCAAGGGCATAATTAAGTCTAGACATAATCGAAAACGATACAAAGCGCTGGCGTACAGGGCGATTGCGCCCCTTGATGGACGAGCGGCGAGGCCAAGCGGCGTGGACGAGTGGCGTGGCCTTGCCGCTTTCAGTGCAGTGCCGAGGCAATGTGACTGTTGCACAACCTCAACTTAACGCTTGAGCAAAAAAAGAATGCGTGTATACGTTTAAAACGGTAACACTTGCGCACGAAAACCACGTGCATATCCTAAGCAACCGGGGGCAACCATGCGGCATGCGAGCATCAAAACGAAATTTCTGGTTCCGGCAGTATCACTCGTCATCGCCGGGTTTGCCTTGGTCATATGGCTCAACTCCAGCATGACGCGCACCAGTATGGAGACCATGCTCAAGGAGAGCATGACCCTCATCAATGAGGGCATAGCCAAGGATGTGGGCGGCGACATCGGCATCACGCTTCAAATGCTCAGCGTTTGGGCGGATGAGGACAGCGTCCGCAGCTCCATCACCTCTGGAGAGGCCGCTGAGGCTGTGACGCACTTCCGGCGCATCCTCAAGAAGTTGGACAACAAGACCCTCCAGTACATCAACATATTCAACCTGAAGGGCGACCTTTTGGGAACCACTGCGGAGGGAAGCAACGCCAAGGTCAACGTGGCGGACCGCGACTACTTCAAGGCCATTGTCGAGGGCAAGAACGCAAACGCCATCGGCAAGGCCATCAAGAGCCGCACCACCGGCAAGAAGGTCATCATCCTTTCCCAAAGCGTTGTGGATTCCAAGGGCGCGCTCATCGGCGTGCTCACCGCCGCCATCGACCTGGATTCCATCAC
>JAVBYL010000090.1 GCA_030824035.1 Humidesulfovibrio sp. | reverse complement strand
GACGAAGCTCCGTTGCTGCTCCAGGACCTCATCGGCGATGAGTCCCCGACTCTCGGCCAGCAGCCCGAGGAGGACGATGTTCTCGATCTGGGCGGCTTTGCAGCCGAACCAAGCCTTGATGTTCCTGATACCGCCGCCGAGACAGACGACGAGGACGACATTTTGGACCTCGCCGCCTTCGCCACCGATGGCCCCCTCGACCTGACCCCGCCCACGGACACCGCGGGCGGCAAGGACGGGGACATTGACTTGGAAGGGCTGGACAACCTTATTTCCGACCTGGGCGAACCCAAGAAGCCCGCCCCAACTGAGCAGACAGAACAGACCGAGCACCCTGCCGACATCGGCGGCATCACCCACGATGCCCCCTTGGACGACATGGACATGCACGGCCTGCTGGACGAGCTCGACATTCCCCCGGCGGCCAAGGCCGCAGCGGTGGAGGAGCCGACCGACGAATTGATGGAACTTTCCCTGGGCGACCTGGTGGAGGACCTGCCGGAGGCCGAGCCCCTGGCCCAAGCCATGGAGGCCGCCCCCGCCGCAAGCATGGACGACCTGGACATGACCTTGCCCGACCTTGGGGAACCCACGCCTGGCGGCAGCCTGCTGGACGACCTTGACGACATTCAGGGCGCGGATGTGGTTGCCGACCTTGCCCTGGACATCACCGCTGGTGTCGAGGCCGACATTGCCGGACTTGGCGCTGAGCAGGAGTTCGACCTCAGCGGCGACAGCAACCTTTCCCTCTCGGCAGGTAGCATGGATTCGAGCGCCCAAGGGATGGACGCGGAGAGCATCCTCGGGGCCAGCGGCCTTGGCGGCGACCTCCTTGACGACTTCGAGGGCGGCCACGAAGCTGGCGGCGAAATCGCCATGGACGCTGGCGCCCTGCTCGACCAGATCGAGGACGAACCCGTCATCGACATGACCGCCGTGGCGGCTGCCGCCGCGACCATGGCCGCAACGGAAGCGGACGACACCGAAGTGCCCGCCGAAATGCGCCAGCTGCTGGCGGAACATCAGAAGACCCTGGCGGAGTTCCAGCAGAAGCTGGCCGAGCTCAAGACCCAGGTCACCGGCGGCAGCATCACTGTGGTGAGCATCCAGGGCCAACTGGCGGAGAAGGACCAGGTCATCTCCGACCTGGACGCGCGCCTGAGCGCCTCCGAGGCCGAGGCCACCGCCCTGCGCCAGGAGCTGGCCGAGCTGCGCGCCGCCCTGGAAGACGGCCTGCGCCTGCGCGGTGAGGACGACGAAAAGACCGCCACGGTGCTCAAGGAGCGCCTTGCCCTGCTGGAAGACCGCCAGGACCAGGCCACCCGCGACATGCACGCCGAGATCGAACGCGCCGTTCCGCGCGAGGCCGCCAAGGTTATCCGCGAGGAAATCGCCGCACTGGCCGAGTCCATGCGCGACTAGACACGCGGAGACGCGACAGAAGCATCAAGGCCGCCCTTTGGGGCGGCCTTTTTCGTGCGCAGTCAGGTGTTCGGGATGCTGTGTCGAGGGGGGGCTAAGAGGGCGGTATCGCAGGTGGTCTAGGCGGGCTGCGGTCAGCTGGGTCGCGGCTATTCGTCGCCGGAAAGGCAGACGTTGGGGTCCAGGTCCAGCACTTCCTCGCCACGGATGTAGTGCATGAGGCGCGGGTGGTCCACGGCGTCCAGCAGGTTGGCGATGGCCCGGCGCAGGCGCTCCGTGCCGTTCAGAGCGCAGCCGATGAGCTCCACCTCGCGGGCGAGGTCGAGCCGGGAGCCCATCTTGCGCACGGCCTGGCCCTGTCCTGACTGGCCCGATATGGCCTGACCCGATCTGGCCTGACCCGAGCCTGACTGAATGGTCAGCTCCAGGTCCTCCTTCACCAGCTCCAGGCAATTCTTGATGACCGAGAGCGCGTTGTTGCCCACGTGCGCCATGCCGCCGGCGGCCTTGGCCAGGGCGTCGCGCCCCACCTCGAACCGCGACCCCACCGTGAGGGACACGATGCGCGAGCAGTCGGCCAGGAAGTTGTGATCGTACTCGCTAAAAAAATTGACGGACCGCGAATAGAGCATGATGAGGCCGAAGGGCCGGGTGTCGTGCCCGCGCAGGATGAAAGCCAGCCGGGAGCGGTAACCCTCCTGGTAGGCCACGCAGTCGTACGACTCGCCACCGCGCTCGGAGCTCATGAGGTTGTTGGAGAGCACGTAGCTCCAGCTCTTTGCCGCCACGGCCTCCATCACCGGATGGCCGGGGATGTTCTCCTCCATGGCGCGCACCAGGATGGGCGTTTGCCCGCCGTGGGCGGTGTTGGCCGCCACGTTGATCCACTCCCCGGCCTCGTCGCGCAGGCGGCAGACGAAGAGGTCCGCCTCCAGTTGCTCGATGAGCACCTCGGCGCTCTGCTCCAGGATTTCCTCGGGGGTTTGGAACTCGCCGCCCACGTTGATGAGCGCGTAAATGATCTGGGTCATCAGCGACATCTGCTCGTGGGAGCGGCGCAGGCGGATGAACTGCTCGTCGAGCTGGGCCAGGGCCTGCCGGGCCTTGCTGCGGCGGCGCAGGCGCTGGGCCACGGCCTTGTCCAGCTTGCGGCGCACGTCCGTCAGCATGGGCAGCAACGAACGCCAATCGTACACCTTGGCCGAGGCATCCACAAAGCGCAGGGGCTTGCTCTTGCCGTCACCCCCGGCGGCGACCAGCCCGGCGGCGTCCAGCCCGGATCGGATGGACAGCATGAGCTCGGCCAGGGCGTGGCGCACAGGCGCGGGGGCTGCGCCCAAAATGGCCAGCAGCTCCTCGCGGATGGGGAGCGGCGGCCTGGGGCAAAACCTGGGCTGTTGCGATGCGGCTTTCGTACGGGGCATTGTGGGCTTCTTCATCCTGCGCAGGGCGCGTGTTGAACCAAGTGGCCAAGGGCCACGGCATGCGCAACTATACCCTCGGCGGGGTGTTTGGCAAGTATTGTGCGGAAAGGGACAAGGCGGAAAAAAGGGCGCCGGAGCGCCCTCATTCCATGAAGCCTCAACTGCCCACAGGGCTAGCCGCCCAGGTAGGCCTTCTTCACTTCCGGGTCGGCCAGCAGCTGCTCCGAGGAGCCGTGGGCCACGATCTCGCCGGTGTCCAGCACGTAGCCCCGGTGGGCAAAGCGCAGGGCCAAGTTGGCGTTCTGCTCAATAAGCAGGATGGTCAGCCCTTCCTGGTTCAGCTGCTTCAGGGTGCGGAACATGTCGTACATCAGCAGCGGGGCTAGGCCCATGCTGGGCTCGTCGAGCATGATGAAATCGCACTTGCTCATGAGCGCGCGGCCCAGGGCCAGCATCTGCTGCTCGCCGCCGGAGAGCGACTCGCTGCGCTGCTTGCGGCGCTCGGCCAGGCGCGGGAACAGGCCGAACACGCGGTCGTAGTCCCGGTTGATGGCCTCATGGCCGTCCTTGCGGGCGTAGGTGGCGATCTTGAGGTTCTCCTCCACCGTGAGGTTGCCGAAGATGCGGCGGCCTTCCGGCACCAGGGCCATGTTCAGGTCGCTCACCAGCTTGTGCGGGGGCAGGCCCAGGATGCTCTGCCCCTTGTACAGGATGTCGCCCTCGATGACGCGCGGGGCCTCCGGGGGCGGCAGGCGGCAGATGGACAAAAGCGTGGTGGACTTGCCCGCACCGTTGGCGCCGATGAGGGTCACGATCTCTCCCTCCTTCACGTCGAAGGAGATGCCGTGCAGGGCCTCGATGTTGCCGTAGCGAACCTTGAGGTTCTTGACTTCCAGCAGCGTGTTCAAATCGTGTCGTCTCCCAGGTAGGCTTTGATGACTGTGGGATTGGTCTGGATTTCGTGCGGGGTGCCATCGGCGATGGTGGTGCCGAAGTCCACAACCTTGATGCGCGAGCACAGGCTCATGACGACCTTCATCTGGTGTTCGATCATCCAGATGGTCACCGGGAAGGTGTCGTAAATCCAGCGCACCAGCTTGATGAGCCCTTCCACGTCCGCGGAGTTCAGCCCGGCGGCCGGTTCGTCGAGCAACAGCAGCGAGGGCTTGAGCGACATGGCCCGGGCGATCTCCACCCGGCGCTGCAGGCCGTAGGACAGGTTGCGCGGCAGCTCGTACGCGCAGTCCTTCATGTCCATGGCTTCCAGCAATTCCCAGGCGATGGTGTCGATGGCCTTCTCGCGCAGCAGGTAGTTCTTGGTGCGCAAAAAGCAGTCCAGCAGGCTGTAGCCCAGGGTGTAGTGCTGCGCCACGCGGATGTTGTCCAGCACGTTCATTTCGCCCCAGAGGCGTATGCCCTGGAAGGTGCGCGCCACGCCAAGGCCGGTCACCTGATGGGGCCGCAGGCCCTTGGTGTCCTTGCCCTTGAACGAAATGGAGCCCTCGCTGGGCTGGTAGAACCCGGAAACGAGGTTGAACACCGTGGTTTTGCCCGCGCCGTTGGGCCCGATGAGGGCCACCAACTCGTGCTCGCCAAGCTCGATATTGAAATCGTTCACCGCGATGAGGCCGCCGAAGCGGCGGGTGAGTCCTTTTACTTCAAGAAGCGACATGAGCTCTCCACTTGCCTATTTGAACGAGTAGTACTTGCGCAGCTTCGGGAACAGGTCGGAAAGCTCCTTGTTGCCCATGAGGCCCTCCGGACGGAACTGCATGAGCAGGATGAGCAGCAGGGGAATCACCACCCATTTCCAAATCTCCAGGGGCCGCAGCACCTCCAGCAGCAGGGTGAACAGCACGGCCGAGAGCGTGGCGCCCGAGAGCGAGCCCATGCCGCCCAGGTACACCATGACCATGACCTCGGTGGACTTCATGATGTCGAAGGAGTGCGGGTTCACGTAGCCCAGGATGTGGGCGAACAGGCCGCCCGCCAGCCCGGCCAGGCCGGAGGAGAGCATGAAGGCGATGAGCTTCATGCGGTTGGTGTCCACGCTCATGATCTCCGCCGCAATCTCGTCCTGGCAGATGGCCGGAACGCCCTTGCCCAGGGTGGAGGAAACGAAGCGGCGCAAAATCCAGACGCTGAAGATGGTGCCCAGGATGACCCAGATGAGCATCCAGGGGATGTTCACCACGGAGTTCATGGCGTTGACCGTGGCGTTCATGCCCATGAACCCGCGCGGGCCGCCGATGATCTCCAGGTTGTCGATGGCGGAGATGACCATGTAGTTGGCCGCCAGGGTGATGATGGCCAGGTAGTCGCCGCGGGTTTTGAACGAGGGCACGGCCACGATGAGCCCGGCCACGGACGCGACAGCCGCGCCCACGGCAAGGGCCAGCGGGAAGGCGAAGAGGGCCATGGACTCCGGCAAAAGCGGCGCGCCCAGAATCTGGTTCTTGCTGAACAGCAGGACCGTCATCACCGAGGAGGCATACGCCCCGACGCACATGAAGCCGCCGTGGCCGCAGGAGAACTCGCCCATGTAGCCGTTCACGAGGTTCAGGCTGGCGCTGAGGATGATGTTCACGCCCATGAGCATGATGACGGACTGGATGTACTGGTTGATGAACCCGAACTGCGCCAAGGCGGTCAGAACGGCCATGCTCGCGATCATGGCGATGGTGAAGCTGTGTTTCTGCATGGAGCGTCCCTAAATCTTTGTGGTCTTGGCCACGCCGAAGAGTCCTGTCGGTTTGAGCCAGAGGATCACCAGAAGGATAGAGAAGGCGAAGAGGTCGCGCAGGGTGCTGGGGAAAACCGCAACCACGCCGATTTCGATGAAGCCGAGCAGGAAGCCGCCGACGATGGCCCCGCGAATGTCGCCGATGCCGCCCACAACCGCGGCGATGAAGGCCTTCCAGCCGATGAGCGCGCCCATGTAGGGCTCCAGGATGGGGTAGCTCATGGCGAAGAGGATGCCCGCCAGCCCGGCCATGCCGGAGCCCAGGATGAAGGTGAACACAATGATGGTGTCAAGCGGGATGCCCATGAGCGGGATGGCGAACTTGTCGTAGCTGATGCCGCGCATGGCCATGCCGATCTTGGTGCGCGTGACGATGAACTGCAGCAGCAGGAACACCGCGATGGCCGCAACGATGACGATGACCTTGAGGTTGGTCACCGAGACCGAGCCAAAGGTCCAGATGGACTTTTCCAGCAGGTCGGGGAAGCGCTTGCGGCTGGCGCCCAGCAGGGCCAGGTTGCCGTTCTCCAGAATCAGACCGGCCATGAGGGCGGTGATGACCACGTAGAGGCGGTCGGCGCCCTTGCGGCGCAGGGGCCGGTACATGGTGCGCTCCAGGGTCACGCCCACCAGAGCGGTGAGCACCATGGTGACCGGCACGGTGATGGCCAGGGCCAAGCCTGGGCTCATGCCCGTGTCCATGCCGAGCAGCGCAACGGCCACGAAATACGCTATGTATGCGCCGACCATGAAAATATCGCCGTGGGCGAAGTTGATGAGGCGAAGAACGCCATACACGAGGGTGTAGCCCAGGGCGATGAGGGCGTAAAAGCTGCCGAACTGCAGGGCATTGAGTATGTGCTGAAAAATTTCCACCGGGGGCACCTTGCCTTGGGGGTGATGCTCCTGCGGCCGCCACAAGCCCCCAAAAACGGGGGCGAAATATTAGGGAATGCTCCCGCGGGCCGCAGAAAAAACGATGCGGGCGGGGGCCATGAGCACCCCCGCCACGCACAATACCTGTCAGTCTACTGGGGGCAGACGGATTCCTTGAACTCGAACTTGCCCTCGGGGCTGATCTGGACGACCACGGCGCACTTGTTGGGGTCGCCGGTGCCGGCGAACTTCATGGTGCCGGTGATGCCAGCGAATTCCTTGATGTTGGCCAGGGCGTCGCGGACGAGCTTGCGCTCGGCCTTGATGTCCTTCTCGACCTTGCCGGCCTCCTGAATGGCCTGCAGCACCAGGCGGGTGGCGTCCCAGGTCAGAGCGGCCACGTCGTCCGGCACGTACTTGTACTTGGTGTTGTAGCGGTCGATGAAGTCCTTGGTGGCGCCCTGGGCGCCAGCGGCGGCGTAGTGGGTGCTGAAGAACTGGCCGATGCAGTCCTGGCCGCACAGGGTCATGAGCTCAGCGGAGCCCCAGGCGTCGGAGCCCATGAAGGGGCCCTTGTAGCCCAGGTCGTGGGCCTGCTTCACGATGAGGGCGACCTGATTGTAGTTGTCAGGCACGAAGATGAAGTCAGGCTTGGCGGCCACGATGGTGGTCAGCTGGGCGGAGAAGTCCTGGTCCTTGGTGCCGTGGGACTCGAAGGCCACCACGGTGCCGGCGCCGTTCTTCTTCTCCCACTCGGCCTTGAAGATCTCGGCCAGGCCCTTGGAGTAGTCGTTGGCGATGTCGAAGAGCACAGCGGCGGTCTTGGCGCCAAACTGCTTGGAGGCGAAGTTGACCGCCACAGGACCCTGGAAGGGGTCGAGGAAGGCGGCGCGGAACACCCAGGGGCGGTCCTTGGTGGTGTCGGGGTTGGTGGACCACGGGCTCACCATGGGGGTCTGGTTGTCGTTGCAAACGCCACCGGCGGGGATGGCCTGCTTGGAGGAGTTGGGGCCGATGATGGCCACAACGTTATCCTGGGTGATGAGCTTCAGCGCGGCGTTGACGGCGGAATCGGCCTTGGCCTCGTTGTCCTGGTAGACGAACTCGACCTTGTACTTCTTGCCGCCCACTTCCAGGCCGCCCTTGGAATTGATGTCTTCCTTCAGCATCTCGGCCGCGAACTTGGAAGCCTCGCCGACCTTCGGAATGTCACCGGTGAGCTCGAGGTTGAAGCCGATCTTGATCACGTCAGAGTCGCCGCCGCAGCCCATGAGCGCCAAAGACGCCAGAGCCATGGCAAGGACCGCCACCAAAACTTTGCCGGTCATTTTCTTCATCCCATTCTCCTCCGAAATTTATGAATGTAGCCAACCAAACCGTTGCCGTCCCCCATACATCATTCACAGGGAGACTTCAAAGTCTTTTTTCGGCAATCTACATTTCTGTAGCTCTTCTGGGTGTTTTGACGAGCCTGTGAGGGGGTCGTTGCCTGTGCCGGAGCTTTGATGTAAAAGGCAGCGTGCCTTCGACCGATTCCGCCCAAACATGGAGTCCCAATGTCTGACAAAGCCATCCAAAAAGTTCTGGAGCACGCCCGCGAAGGGCTGCGCGCCAGGGAGCTTTTTTTTGAGGAAAACGCCCCCCAACTGGTGGAGATAGCCCGGGTCATCGCCCTGTGCCTCACCGAGGGCGGCAAGGTGATGTTCTGCGGCAATGGCGGCAGCGCGGCCGACAGCCAGCACCTGGCCGCGGAGTTCGTCAACCGCTTCAAGCTGGAGCGGCCGCCCCTGCCCGCCCTCTCCCTCACCACGGACACCTCCATCCTTACCGCCATCGGCAACGACTACGGCTTCGACCTCGTGTTCGTGAAGCAGGTGCAGGCCCTGGGCCAGGCGGGGGACATCCTGGTGGGCATCTCCACCTCCGGCACCAGCCGCAACGTGCTGGCCGCCCTGCGCGAGGCCCGCACCCGCGGCCTGGTCACCCTGGGCATGTGCGGGCAGTTCACGGCGGAGATGGAACCGCTGTGCGACCACCTCATCAGCGTACCCAGCAAGGACACCCCCGTGGTGCAGGAGGTGCACATCGCCGCCGGGCACATGCTCTGCCACGTGGTGGACCACTTCCTCTTCGAGTCCGTTATGGAACTGGGCCAAGGCCCGGCGTAACCGGCGGAGAACAGCCCATGCCGCGCCTGCTCATCGTCGAGGACAATCTCGTCAACCAGGAGTTCCTGCGCCTGAGCCTGCGGAATTGGGGCGCCTGCCTGGCCGTGGGCAGCGGCGAGGAGGCCCTGCGGGAGTTCCAGGCCGCGCTGGAGCGCGCGGAGCCGTACGATGTCATCTTCCTGGACATCATGCTCCCCGGCATGGACGGGCTGCAAACCCTGGAGCGCATCCGCGCCGTGGAAGACGCCCTGAACCGTTCCGCCTCGCAGCGGGCGCAGGTCATCATCACCACCAGCCTGGACGACAACCGCATGGCCTCGCGCGCGTTCATCCACGGGCAGGCCGTCTCGTACATGACCAAGCCCTTCCGGGCGCGGGACATTGAGGAAGAGATGCGCAAGCTGGGCCTGGCGGACGAGCCACACGCCACCTGCTGACAGAGTTTTCGAAGCTCCGTGGGGCGCTCGGCCTTCACGAAATCAGGGCATTTCGCGGCGAACGCGCACCTTGAGTCCCTTCTCGCGCAGGCGCTCGGCCACGCGCCAGGCCCTGGCCTGGGTGGGCAGGGTGGCCAGCACCAGCTGCGCGCACCAGGTTTCGTCCCACACCCAAACGTTCTCCTCCACCAGCAGCCCGGCACGGCGCACCTGCGAAAGCAGCCGGTCGCGCGCGGCGTCGCGGGCGGAGAGGTCTCCGTCGTCCAACACCTCGCCCTGGGCCAGCACCCACCAGCCAAGGGCCTTGGCGCCGTCCTCGCCCTGGGTGGGCTTCTCGTCCGGGGAAAGGGGGGCCGCCTCCCCGCGCACAAAGTCCGTCATGCGCGCCAGCAGGCGCACAAGCCCCTCGGCGTCCAGGGTGGGCTGGCCGCCAGCCGGGGCGCCGGGCTGACCGTCGAACGGACCGTTGCCGCTGGCTTGCCGTCCGCTCATGCCCGGCCCGCCGCTTTTTCCTGGCTGCGGCGCTGCGGCAGGCACAGGCTGAGGCCGAAGCCAACGCAGGCCACGGCGATGATGGACGCGCCGCTGGTGAGGTCCAGGCTGTAGGAAAGCCACAGCCCCCCCACGCAGAACAGGGCGCTCAACGCCGCCGAAAGCAGCATCATGCCCGCCAGGGAGCGGCAGCGGCGCTCGGCCATGAAGGGCGGAATGGTGAGCAGTGCCAGCACCAGGATAAGCCCCACCACGCGGATGACCATGACCACGCACAGCGCCGTGAGGCCCATGAGCAGAAAATGCAGGAAGCGCACCGGAACCCCGCGCGAACGGGCGAAGTCGGTGTCGAAGCTCATGACCAGCAGCCCGCGCGCGAACAGGGCCACCAGTACCAGCACCACGGCGGCAAGCGCCGCCATGAGCCAGAGGTCCTCCACGGGCACGGCCAGGATGCTGCCGAACAGGTAGCTCATGAGGTCGGCGTTGTAGCCGGGGGTCAGGTCGAGCAGGATGATGCCCAGGGCCATGCCCGCGGCCCACAGCACACCGATGACCGTGTCCGCCCGCTCCCGGGAGGTGAGGGTGACCCAGGCCATGCACAGCGCGGCCAGGGTGGAGAACCCGGCGGTGACGGGCAGCACGGGCAGGCCCAGGTAGAAGGCCAGCCCCACCCCGCCGTAGGAGGCGTGGGCCACGCCGCCCGCCAAAAACACGATGCGGTTGACCACCACCAGCGAGCCGATGACCCCGCAGATGACGCTGGCCAGCAGCCCGGCCAGCAGCGCGTTGCGGAAAAATTCAAAGCTCAGCGCCTCCATCATGCCCCCTGCCCTCCCCCGGCCTTGGGGCCTTTCGGGTCGCCCTCAAAACCAGACGCGTGGCGGCCGCCGCAGCAGTGCGGGTCGTCGTGGGCGTGCACCACGCGGTGCGGCACCTTGCCGTGGGCGAACAGCTCCACAGGGCAGCCCACCTTGGGGTCCGCGCCGGTGGCCTCGGCGAAGATGTCCGGGGTCAGGCGGCTGTCGGCGTGGAAGTGCAGGCCCCTGTTCACGCAGGCGATGGAGGTGACACAGCCGTCCACGGTGGACATGTCGTGGCTGACCATGACGATGGTCATCTCCGTGTTCAGCTCCGCCAGCAGGGCCATGAGCTCCTGCCTGCTGCGGCCGTCCACGCTGGCCGTGGGCTCGTCCAGCAGCAGCAGCTCCGGGCCGGAGACGATGGCCCGGGCGATGAACACGCGCTGGCGCTGCCCGCCGGACAGGTCGGACAACCTGCGCTGGGCGTGGTCGGCCAGGCCCACGCGGGCCAGGGCGTTCAGGGCGGCCTCGTGCTCGCGGCGGCGCTGCGCGCGGCCCACAAAACCGCCCAGGCCAAGCAGGCCGGGGCGGATGAGCCCCAGGCGCACGGCCTCCAGCACGGTGATGGGAAAACTTGCGGAAACCTGCGTGAACTGCGGCAAATAGCCGATGCGACCGCCCGCCTCGCCGGGGGGGCTGCCCAGCACGCGCACGCCGCCGCCGCCGGGAGTCACCAGGCCGAGCAGCAGCCGCAGCAGCGTGGACTTGCCACCGCCGTTGGGGCCCAGCACGGCCAGGAACTCGCCCGCCGGGAGGGTGAGGTTCACCCCTTCCAGCACGCGGGTGCCGCCATAGGCGAACCACAGGTCGGATATTTCGATGGCCGGTGTGCTCACGACTAGGGGGCTCCTCACATTCTTGCGCCGATGGTGCTCGCGCCGATGGTGCTCGCGCCGGGCGCGGGCGAGCGCGCACGTTGGCACGCGTGGTGGCGCACGTGTTTTCGCACGTGGTCGCGCATGTGGCTGTGTAAACCCAGGGGCGGGCGGTGGCAACGGGTTTTCTCCACCATTGCCCTGCGCGCCCAGGTAGGCTATCTGCCGCGCAAGACCCTCAACCCACAGGAACGCGCATGGAACTCAACTGGGTGGAATACATCGGCCTGGCGGCGGGAACGCTGACCACCGCGGCCTACCTGCCGCAGGTTTACAAAACCTGGCGCACCAAGGCCGTGGGCGACATCTCCCTGGTCATGTACACGGCCATGACGGCGGGCGTGTTTCTGTGGATGGTGTACGGCATCCTGCTCAAGGCCCCGGCGGTCATCGCCGCCAATGCGGTGAGCCTGGCCCTGGTGGGCGGCATGCTGCGGCTGAAGCTGAAGTACCACAACGCGCAAACCCCGCCAAAGCCCTAGCCCCGGTTCAACCGCTCCCCTGCGCATTCGGGCACTGCCGCCAAGCCAGGCAGGCCGCCACGAACCGCCGCGCCGCCTCCGGGTTGGAGGCCAGGTGCGCGTGGAAATACCCGCCCACAAGGTTGCCCAAGGCCCAGCCCTCCGACGCTACCGAGCCATCGGAAGCCGTGAGCGCCCAGGCGTGGCCGCCCTCCCCCAGAGTGCTCGAGCCGCCTTCCAGCGCTGAGTAATGGAACTCGTGCCCGCGCAGCAGCGTGCCCGCCGGGCCAAACGGGCCAGGCGAGAGCGTGCGCGCCTCGCGGTAGCCCAGGGCCGCGCGCCGGGGGCGCATCACCGCCCGCGCCGGAACCACGCCGCACATGGGCCACACCCGCCCCTCGGCGTCCGCCAGGGATTCCATGAGGTACATGTACCCGC
>JAVBYL010000059.1 GCA_030824035.1 Humidesulfovibrio sp. | reverse complement strand
GCCGCCGCTTCTTTACGGCGCTGCGGTTTGGGGGTACACAAGCGGGCAACCCCGAACGACCCCACAGCCCGCGGAGGCACGGTGCGCACACGCGTTCTGAAATATTTCGTTTTGGCACTGCTGCTGTGCGCCGCCTATCTGGGCGTCTTCTTCGTGTACCCGGACATCGGCGTGCTGGAAAAGAAGAACCCCGGCAAGACCGCCTTCATGGAATGGCGCGAAAAGCAATGGGCCGAGGACGGCAAAAAGAAGACCATCACCCAGCGCTGGGTGCCCATTTCGCGGGTTTCGCCCATGCTGCTCAAGGCCGTGCTCATCGGCGAGGACGACAAGTTCTACCAGCACGAGGGCTTCGACTACGAAGCCCTGGAGCAGGCCTTTGAAAAGAACCTGAAGGAGGGCCGCTTCGCCGCCGGGGCCAGCACCATCAGCCAGCAGCTCACCAAGAACCTGTTCCTCTCGCCGGAAAAGAGCCTCACCCGCAAGGCCAAGGAGGCCATCCTCACCTGGCGCATGGAGAACACCCTGTCCAAGCGCCGCATCCTTGAGCTGTACGTCAACGTGGCCGAGTGGGGCGACGGCATCTTCGGCATCGAGGCCGCGGCGCGCCACTACTTCCACAAGCCCGCCAGCCAACTTTCCGGCATGGAGGCCGCGCGCCTGGCCGCCGTGCTGCCCAACCCCATCCGCTTTAACCCCATTGGCGACCAGAAATACGTCACCTTCCGCGCAAACCTCATCCACAACATCATGGTGCGGCGCGGGGTGGCCATTGCCGACTTCCAGGAAGTGATGGACACCAAGGACGCGCCGGGGGTGGAAAGCTCTGCCCAGACGGACGAAACCAGCCCGGGCGGGGCCAATTCGAGCGGGGCCAATTCTGGTCAGGTCACCCCTGGGGGAACCGCCTCGCCCCAGGGAACGGGACAAGGCACGACCCAGGGCAGTGGCCCCGGCGCGGCCCCGCAAACGGGCGGCGGCAAGCCTGAAAACGCAAACAAGCCCGCCGAGAGCCAAGCGGCTCCGGCCCAGCAGTAAGGAGCACCCCCATGCGCCTGACCTACCTTTTGGCCGCGCTCTTCGCCGGGGCGCTCATGCCCATCCAGGCGGGCATCAACGCACGCCTGCGGCTGGCCCTGGGCGAGCCCATCATGGCCTCCCTGGTGAGCTTCGCCGTGGGTTCCGCAGCCATCCTCGTGTACATTCTGGCCACGCGCACGCCCTGGCCCGGCCTGGCCGCCGCAGCCAGCGCCCCCTGGTGGGCCTGGATAGGCGGCAGCATGGGCGCCTGCTTCGTGGTGGCCTCCGTTGTGCTGGCGTACAAAATGGGCGCCACCGCCCTCATGGCCTGGAGCATCGCCGGGTCGCTGCTGGCCTCCGTGCTGCTCGACCACCAGGGCCTGCTCGGCTTCTCCGTGCGCGAGCTTTCCTGGCAGCGCATGGCCGGGGTGGCGCTGCTGCTCTCCGGCGCATGGCTGGTGAACGAATACTAGGCCAACCAAGCCGCAAGAAGGACCATCGCCCATGAGCGTCTTCCGCGACACCATCGCCGTCTGCCGCATGATCAAGATCGAACACTCGGTGTTCGCCCTGCCCTTTGCCTTCACCGGGGCCTTTTTGGCCGCGCGCACGGTCTCGCCCATCACCGGCGCGGCGGAGTGGTCGGCCCCGGGCTGGCGCGTGCTGCTGCCGCTCACCATCGCCATGATCGCCGTGCGCTCCTTCGCCATGGCCTACAACCGCCTGGCCGACCTGGACATAGACAGCGTGAACCCGCGCACCCAGGGCAGGCCGCTGGTCACCGGCGAGCTCAGCGTGGAGTTCACCAAGCGCTTTCTGCTGGTGTGCGCCCTGGTGTTCACCACCGCCTGCGCGGCCCTGAACACCACCTGCCTGCTGCTTTCCCCCGTGGCCCTGGCCTGGAGCGCCTTTTACAGCCACACCAAGCGCTTTACGCAGTTTTGCCACTTTGTGCTGGGCACGGTGCTGGGCCTGGCCCCGGTGGCCGGATGGCTGGCGGTTTCGCCGCACCACCTGGGCTACGCCGCCGTGCTGCTGTTCTTCGCCGTCAGCCTGTGGGTGGCCGGGTTCGATATCCTCTACGCCTGCCAGGATGCGGAGTTCGACAGCAGGCAGGGCCTGTTCTCCGTGCCCGCCGTGCAGGGCGTGCCGCGCGCGCTGTTCACCTCCTCCTGGACCCACGCCTCCGCCGCCATGATCTTTCCCATGGTGGGCTACTTCGGCGGCATGGGCATCCTGTACCTAGCCATCTCGCTCATCGTGGGCGGCATCCTGGTGTGGGAGCACAAGCTCATCACCCCCGGCGACCTCTCGCGGGTCAACGTGGCCTTCTTCACCCTTAATGGCGTCATCGCCGTATTCGTATTCCTGGGCGCCTGGGCCGACCTGCGCCTCGGCTCGCCCTGGCTGCCCTTCCGGTAATACAGCGAGGAGACCGCATGGCCGAGATCATTTTTGACGGAGACGCCGCCGAATGGGGCCAGCGCGCCCTGGACTGGGCCCAGCAACACCTGACGAGCCGGGCCGCACTGCTGCAGGGCCTGCTTGTATTGGCCCTGTGCGCGGCCGCCTGGCTGCTGCGGCGCGCCCTGAACCTTGGGCCGCGCGCGGCCACGGCGCAAACGGGCTGGCAGGCCGATGCGCGCGTGGCCCCCATGCTGCGGGAGCTGCGGCTCTGCTCCTGGGCGGGCATCTGCGGCCTGCTGCTTTTGGCGGCGGATAGCGCCGCCAGGCACTTCCATGCGCCGCACAAGGTGCTGTCCATCGCCGTTTCCGTGGCGCTGGCCTGGGTGGTGGCCCACGCCGCCGGGGCGCTCATCAAAAGCCGCTTCCTGGGCCGCCTGGTGGCCTGGGCCGTGTGGATAGCCGCCGTGCTGCACGCCCTGGGCGCGGTGGACCAGGCCCTGGAGTTCCTGGACGCCCTGGGCTTCTCCCTGGGCCGGTCGCACATCTCGCTTTTGCTCATCATCAAGGGCGCGTCGCTCTTCGTGGTGCTTATTTTGGCCGCGCGCATGCTGGCCAGCATGACCGACGACAAGCTCCAGCACGCCGACGGCCTCTCGCCCTCGGCCCAGGTGCTGTTCGCCAAAGGAGCGCGCTTCGGGCTCTATGCCCTGGCCGTCACCATGACGCTCTCCACCGTGGGTGTGGACCTGACGAGCCTGACGGTGTTCAGCGGCGCGGTGGGCGTGGGCGTGGGCTTCGGCCTGCAAAAGGTCTTCTCCAACCTCGTGTCCGGCGTCATCCTGCTCATGGACAAATCCCTCAAGCCCGGCGACGTCATCGAGATGGGCGGGGTGCAGGGCCGCATAGCCCAGATAAACGCGCGCTACACGGCGGTGGAAACCCTGGACGGCAAGGCCTACCTCATCCCCAACGAAAGCCTCATCGGCAACGAGGTCATCAACTTAAGCTACAGCAACTCGCGCCTGCTCATCCGCGCCGAGGTAGGCGTGGCCTACGCGGCGGACCCGCGCATCGCCATGGAGCTCATGGTCCAGGCCGCCAGAAGCGTGCCCCGCGTGCTGGCCGACCCGCCCCCAAGCGCGCTGCTCACCAGCTTTGGCGACTCCAGCATCAACCTCGCTGTGGGCTTTTGGATAGAGGACCCGCAGGAGGGCATCGGCAACGTGCGCGGGGCTGTGCTGCTGGCCATCTGGAACGCCTTCAACGAGCACGGCGTGTCCATCCCCTTCCCCCAGCGCGAGGTGCGCCTGCTGAAGGACGCATAGCCCGGCCGCACCCCGGCTTTGCGCGATAAAAAACGCCCGCTCCGGCACAGGCTGGGGCGGGCGTTTTTGAGCGTCTAAGGTCGTGTTTGTGGCGGCGCCTAGTCGCCCAGGCCCATCTCCCGCAAAAAGCCGGGGTCTTCGGTCCAGTCCTCGCGCACGCGCACCCACAGCTCCAGCTGCACTTGCCGCTCCATGAGCACCTCCAGCTCCAGCCGGGCGGCCGTGCCCACCTTCTTGAGCATCTGCCCACCCTTGCCGATGACCATGCCCTTGTGGCTGGCGCGGGCAACGTGGATGGCGGCGGCGATGTGCACGGGGCCGGTCTCCGGCTCGTCCCAGGTCTCTATCTCCACCAGGGTGGAATAGGGCAGCTCCTGCTCCAGCTCCAAGAACAGCTTCTCGCGGATGGTCTCCGCCGCCATAAAGCGCAGGGAGGCGGTGGAAAGCTGGTCCTCCGGGTACTGGGCCGGGCCCACGGGCAGCTCCTTGATGGCGCGGGCCATGAGCTCGGCTGTGCCCTCGCCCGTTGCGGCGGAAACGGGGAAAATATCCACCTGGGGGAAGGCCTGGCCCACGCGCTGGAACAGCGGCAGCAGCTTGGTCTTGTCGCGCACCACGTCCACCTTGTTGGCGGCGATGAACACCGGCCGGCCCACACCGCCCAGGCGGTCGGCCAGGGGGCGGATCTCCTTGTCGAAGAGCTGGGGCTTCTTGATGTACAGGTCGGCGTCCAGCAGCAGGATGACGGCATCGGCCTGGTGCAGCGCGCCCCAGGCGGCGTCCAGCAGCATGCGGTTCATGCGCCCGCCCAGGCGGTGCACGCCGGGGGTGTCCAAAAACACCACCTGGGCGGCATCGGTGGTGAGGATGCCGCTGATGGCGTTGCGGGTGGTTTGCGGCTTGGACGTGACGATGGCCAGCTTCTGGCCGACCAAATGGTTCATCAGCGTGCTTTTGCCCGCGTTGGGCGGCCCCATGAGCACCACGTGGCCAAAGCGAAAGTCGTCGGTCATTCTTGTTCCTTGTTGTGCATACAATGCGTTGGCGTCGTAAAATCTCGTTGCGCGCCGGGGCTGGCCCCCGCCGCTATGGCTACAATAGTCACCCTACAGCGCGCGGCAACCCTCTTCAGTCACCAGCACCATGTATTCCCAGCGGATGCCGCCCCAGGCCGGGTCGTACAGGCCGGGCTCCACGGTGACGACCATGCCCGGCTGGAACACCCCCTCGGCGCGGGGGCCCAGGCTGGGCGGCTCGTGGGTTTCCAGGCCGATGCCGTGGCCCAGGGAGTGCGTGAACTGCGCGGCCACGCCCGCCGCCTCGAACACCGCTCGCGCGGCGCGGTAGGCCTCGGCGATGGGAGCGCCGGGGCGGATGGCCTCCATGCCCGCCTTCTGCGCGGCAATGACCAGGCGCTTGGTCTCCTGAAAACGTTCGCTGGGCTCCCGGCCCACCCAAAAGGTGCGCGTCTGGTCGGAGCAGTAGCCGTGCAGCCGGCAGCCGGTGTCCACCAGCACAAGGCTGTCCTCGCGGATGGCGGTCTCGCCGGGGATGGCGTGCGGCAGGGCGGCGTTTTTGCCCACGCCCACAATGGACGGGAACGAGAGCCCCTCGGCCCCGAGCTCCCGGAACATGCGCTCGATCTGCCAGGCGGCCTCGGCCTCGGTCATGCCGGGAACCAACACGTCCGGCAGGGCGCGCATCACCCGGTGGTTGAGCCCACAGGCCGCGCGCAGAAGTTCGATCTCCTCCGGCTCCTTGATGCGCCGCAGCTGCTCCACCAGCCCAGCGGCCACCACCAGCCCGAAATGCTCGCGCAGGCCCTCGTGGTCGTACACGCTCATGGCCTTGGGGTCGAACCCCAGGGTGGCTATGCCCCGGCCCTTCAAAAACTCCGCCATGGCCGCGTGCTTGCCCGCGCCGTAAATGCACAGGTCCTCGGCGGGCCAAAGGCGCAGGGCCGCGTCGGTGAAGCGCGGGTCCGTGAACAGGGCGTCCGGGCCCTTGGCCGTCACCACCAGCCAGCCCACGCTCTCGTTGCACTGGGAGTCGTGCAGCTCGAAGCCGGACAGGTAGTAGCGGTTGGCGGCGAAAGACACAAGCAGCGCGGGCAGTCCCTTTTCCACCAGCAGGGCGCGCAGGCGCTCCCGGCGGTTGGCGAAGGGGCCGGCATTGGCGGCGAGGGCGGCAGAGGCTTTGGAATCAGGGCGCGTCACGTCCACGAGTATGTCTTCTCCTGTTTGTTCAAAATCATGCGCTCGGCCCATTCCACGCCTTGCATCACGCTGTGGTCCATGTTGCCCACCTCGTACTTCCAGCCGCCAAACCGCCCGCGCGAGTAGATTCCGCGCTGCTCCAGCCAGGGCTGCACGGTGCGCAGGGCCAAGTCGCGCTCCAGGCAGGGCACGGGGTAGCCGTACTCCGCCCGCAGCTCGAAGCGGCTCTCCACCTTGCCCAGGGCCGAGGCGGGCAGCAGGTCCACGTTGGCCAGGCCCTGGATGGTGCGGTCCATCAGGCTGGCCGCGTCCTCGGGCTTGTCGTCGGAATAGCTCGTCTCGCACATGAAGGCCGATTTGTCCGCCGCCGAGCCGGGCACGTTGGCCGGGGCGTAGTTGTGAAAGTTGGTCACGCGGTAAAAGGGGCAGTCGTCCTCCGGAAAATACATCCAGCAGCGGTCGTCGCGCTGGCCCTGGTGCGTAAAGCGCTGGCCCACGCCCACGCCCGCCACGTGCACGCCGTTGTGCTTCAGCAGCCGCGCCGCCTCGCGCAGGGCGTCTGGCGCGGCTGTTACCTGCTGGAGCATCAGCAGGTCCAACGGGCCGGTGTTCAGCAACGTTTTGTAGCTGATGACCTGGCCCGTGCTCGTGGTGAGGGTGTTATGCGCCGCGTCGATGCTGGCCACGGCCTCGCCATAGCGTATGCGCCCGGAAAGCGGGGCGGCCATGCGCCGGAAAATTTCCCCCGTGCCGCCAAAGGCCGGGAAGGCGAACATGTTGTTCGGCCCCCAGCCCACCTCGTCCAGCTCCAGGATGATGTTCTTGAGCACGCCCTCCAGGCCCACGATGCTGACCCGCTCCCCCACCCAGGAGGCGGACATGCGCGCGGGCGGAATGGCCCAGACCTTGTAGTTGTAAGGCCACAAGAACACCTCGGCGATGCCCTGGCCGAACACGCAGTGGATCCACTCGTGGAAGTTGGCCGGGGGGCCCTCCGGCCGTTTGCCGGGCAGCAGCCCCTGCACGCAGCGCCACTTGGGCTCACGCGGGAGGTGGCGGATGTTGTTCTGGAAGGGGTAGGGGACCCAGGTCTTGTGCGAGCGCACGTAGGCCCGGCGCTCGTGCCTCAGCTGGTCGGCCCCCAGCAGCTCGTCGAGCATGCGGTCGAAATAGTCATAGTGCGAGAACACCACGTGCCCGCCGATGTCCCAGGTGTAGCCAGCGGCGTCCTTGAAACTGGCGGCAAGGCCCCCGGGGTGGGCATTTTTTTCCAGCACCACGAAGTTCTCCGCGCCCAGCTCCTGGAGCCTGCGCGCCGCGCCAAGCCCCGTGGGACCCGCGCCGATGATGGCATAGTCGACCTGCATCAAGACTCCTCCCGGCGCCGCCCAAAATTTCATCTGGCGCTTTTTTCCGCCAGCGTGCTATGGTTGCGGCACTTGTCCGGGCACTTCACAGACCGTGCCGAACGCTTCCTCGCCACGGGCCTCCGGGCGGGCCCCAGCGCCTCGCAACGCCCCGTCGCTTCCGCCCGTCACCCACCTTTCTCGCGGTCGTAACAGGTTCGTCACATAGCCCGGGTATATGATGCCCCGACAGCTGACGAACATCAACCCTTTCGGAGGACACTCATGAAACGCATCTTTGCCGCAGCCCTCTCCACCCTGGCCCTGCTTGGCATGGCCGCCACCGCCTTCGCCACCGACATCGCGGTGAAGGGCTCCACCACCGTGCAGCCCATCATGCAGAAGGCCGTCGAGTCCTTCATGGCCCAGAACAAGGGCGTGAGCATCTCCATCTCCGCCTCCGGCTCCGGCGACGGCGCCAAGGCCATCATCGACGGTTCCACCCCGCTGGCCATGATGAGCCGCGAGATGAAGGAGTCCGAGATCAAGCAGGCCAAAGAGAAGGGCGTCAATCCCAAGCAGATCATCATCGCCTACGACTGCCTGACCCCGGTGGTGAACACCGCCAACCCCGTAAAGAACCTGACCATGGCCCAGTTGAAGGACATCTACACCGGCAAGGTGAAGGACTGGAAGGACCTGGGTGGCACCCCCGGCCAGATCGTCGTGGTCTCCCGCGATTCCTCCTCCGGCACCTTTGAGTACTGGAACGAGCATGTGCTGAAGAAGGAGCGCGTGTTCCCCGGCGCCCTGATGCAGGCCAGCAACGGCGCCGTGGCCCAGACCGTGGCCAAGAACAAGTACGCCATCGCCTACGTGGGCCTGGCCTACACCCACGCCCCCGGCCTCAAGGCCGTCACCGTGGAAGGCGTCGGCGGCAGCGTGGAAAACACCCTGAACGGCACCTACCCCATTTCCCGCGGCCTTTACCTGTACACCAACGGCGAGCCCACCGGCGACGTGGCCAAGCTCGTGAACTTCATCCTCTCCGAGGCTGGCCAGAAGATCGTGTCCTCCGTGGACTACGTGCCCGTGAAGGCTCCCAAGGGCGCCGCCAAGAAGGGCAAGAAGTAGGCCGCCCAGACAAGTACTCGACGAGACTTGCAGCGGGGCAGCGCGCAGGCGCACCCCGCCCCCAACACAGCGCCAAGAAGACCTTCCTTTGCGCACCGGCTCCCTGCCCTGCCCCCCACAAGGGGAACCAGGGCGGGGGGCCGGTCACCACACCAAAGCGCACGCGCACAACGAGCGAGGCCACACATGCAACGCCGCACCAAGGAAACCCTCATCAAGCAGGCCTTCCTGGCCACCGCCGCCACCTCCCTGGCGGTTTTGGCGCTCATCATGATCTTTCTGTTCATGGAGGGGCTGCCCACCTTCGGTTTCGTCAGCGTGCAGGACTTCCTCTTCGGCATGGACTGGTACCCCACCGACGAGGCCCGGCCCGACTACGGCATTCTGCCGCTTTTCGCCGCCAGCGGCGCGGTGACGCTCTTATCCAGCCTGCTGGCCATCCCCCTGGGGGTGATGAGTGCGGTGTACCTGGCCGAGATAGCCAGCCCCAAGGTGCGCGCCGTGGCCAAGCCCGTGGTGGAGATGCTGGCCAGCCTGCCCTCGGTGGTCATCGGCTTCTTCGGCATGGTGGTGCTGGCCCCGTTCCTTCAGGAATTTTTTGATATCGCCATCGGCCTGAACCTCTTCAACGCCTCGCTGATGCTGGCGTTCATGAGCGTGCCCACCATCGCCAGCGTGAGCGAGGACGCCATCTACGCCGTCCCGCGCGAGCTCAAGGAGGCCAGCCTGGCCCTGGGCGCCACGCACCTGGAAACGCTGCTGCGCGTCACCCTGCCCGCGGCCCTCTCCGGCATCGGCACGGCGGTCATCCTGGGCATGAGCCGGGCCATCGGCGAAACCATGGTGGTGCTCATGGTGGCGGGCGGCGCGGCCATCATGCCGGACTCCATCTTCGGCCCCGTGCGCCCCATGCCCGCCAGCATCGCGGCGGAAATGGCCGAGGCGCCCTTCCGCGGCCACCACTACCACGCGCTCTTCGCCACGGCCATGGTGCTCTTTCTGGTCACGCTGTTCTTCAACATCATGGCCGACTACATTTCCCACAAGCACAGGCAGACCGGCTCGGCCTCCCTGTAAGCAACGCGAGGCAAACCCATGACAGTTCAGGCAACCACCATCGCCCCCATGCCCGGCTCCACGGCCGCCAGCGGCTCACTCAGCCGCACCAGCGGACGCGACCTGCGCCGCAAGACCTCCCAGTGGGTGGCCTTCATGCTGCTGCGCGGGGCCATCCTGCTGGTGGCGGCCGCCCTGGCCATCATCGTGGGCTTCCTGGTCAAAAACGGCATCTCCGCCATCAGCTGGAACTTCCTGTTCGATGTGCCGCGCAACTACATGACAGAGGGCGGCGTGTGGCCCTGCATCGTGGGCACGCTGCTGCTTTCCCTGGGGGCCATGGCCGTGGCCCTGCCCCTGGGCGTGGCCAGCGCCATCTACCTGCACGAGTACGCCAAGCCCGGCACCTTCATGCGCATCATCCGCCTGGGGGTGAACAACCTGGCGGGCGTGCCCTCGGTGGTGTTCGGCCTGTTCGGCCTGGGGCTGTTCGTCACGGCCATGGGCCTGGGCGTCTCGCTCATCGCCGGCTGGCTCACCCTTGGCGTGCTGTGCCTGCCCGTGGTCATCGGCACCACGGAGGAGGCGCTGCGCAGCGTGCCCAACACCTACCGCGAGGCCTCCCTGGCCCTGGGCGGCACCAAGTGGCAAACCATCTGGCGCGTTGTGCTGCCCAGCGCCCTTCCGGGCATCCTCACCGGCAGCATCCTGGGCATCAGCCGCGCCGCGGGCGAAACAGCGGCCATCATGTTCACGGCGGCGGTGTTCTACACCCCCAAGATGCCCAACAGCATCTTCTCCGATGTCATGGCCCTGCCGTACCACATTTACGTGCTGGCCACAGCGGGCACGGAGATCGAGAAGACCCGCCCCATCCAGTTCGGCACGGCCCTGGTGCTCATCGCCCTGGTGCTGGGCATGAACATCTTCGCCATTGGCCTGCGGGCCTGGCTGCAAAAGCGCCACGGCAAGTAGAGCCGGGCGCGCGCCTTGTGTCAGCCTTAGCTGCGGACGCAAAAAGGGGGCCTCTTGGCCCCCTTTCACGTTGCATCTTGCTCTGCGCGCACTATTTTTTAATGCGCTTTTCCCACAGCTTCATTTCCTTCATCTTCTTGCGGCGCTGGCGTTGCAGCTCCTTGCATACCAGGGGCATCTTCTTGGCGTAGCCCCACTTCTCGCGGTATTCATCGGGGGTGAGGCCGAATTTGGCCAGGTGGCGCTTGGTGAGCACCTTGAAGGCCTTGCCGGACTCCAGGCAGATGATGCTCTTCTCGCGCACGGCCTTTTTGGGGTCCGTGGCGGAAACAGCCGCCTCGTCGCCCTCATCGGCCGTGCCGCCGCTGATGGCCCGGATGCCGCTGGCCAGGCTCTTCACCATGGACAGAATCTCATCCTCGCCCATGGTTCGAACGGTGGCCTGGGCTTTCACGATGTCCAGCGCTTCTTTCAAAAAATCATCCATCGCGTCCTCCTTGGGGGGGTTGCCTTGCACTGGACCGCATAGTGCAAGCGCGTTTCAATGCATCTTAGGGAACACTGCGGGAATAACGTAAACATCCTCAAGAAGTAAAGTTTGTTTTCTTAAAAATATACGTAAATTTGTACGGAGTATTCCTTTGCCCCAGCGATTCAGTGCAAGCAGGGTCTTGCGCTTTGCCACAGGAGAGTTATTCTGTGCCACATGGACAAGAAAAGAACCTTTTCTCAGCGCAAGGCGGCGGAGGCCGACTCGTCGAAACAGCCAGCAGGTGAGGTGTTCATGGGCATCACAGCCTTCGACCCCGAACTGTTGTACGTGGAGTGCGCAAAATGCGGGCAGCCCGTGCTTTGGAGCCCAGGCGACACCACCAAGGTGCTCACCTGGGCTGGGATAGACGCCCGCACGCTGGACGAGAAGTGCATGATCGTATCGGAAGGGTGCCCGCTGTGCCGCCCGGACCAGCGCAGCTTTTCCACCCAGGTGGTGCGCCTGCGCACCGGGCAGGCCATGCCCGTGCCGCCCAAGAATGGGCAAGGCTCCGCCGCGAATTAGGCTCAGGGGCGAGTCCGCTCCGCTGAGCAAGGCCGGGCTAGATCGTTTTCGGGTTGGCCCGTGGGCTGGGCTGGCCCGAGTTATGCGGCGCTCCTAGATCGAGTCCGCGCAGCGCACAACCTTGTTCCGGCCGCTGTTCTTGGCCTCGTACATGGCCTTGTCGGAGCAGGCCATGAGCGCGCCCAAGGCTCCCTCCGGCGGGCTGCCCGCAGGCAGCGTGGCCACACCGATGCTCACCGTCACCCCGATCTCCCCACCCTCGACGGGAATGCGCAGATCCTCCACGCTGCGGCGGATGCGCTCGGCCAGCTCCAGGGCTTCCGCGTCCCCGGCGTTGGGCGCCAGCACCGCGAATTCCTCCCCACCCATGCGGGCGAAGATGTCCGAGCCGCGCACCTTGCGCCCGAGGGCCTTGGAAAAGGCCTCCAGCACAGCATCGCCCGTGGCGTGGCCGTAGGTGTCGTTCACGTTCTTGAAGTGGTCCAGGTCCAGGGTGAGAAAGCTGACGGGCTTGCCGCTGCGGGCGGTGGCCTCCACCAAGCGCGGCCCCTCCTGCAGCAAGTGCTTGCGGTTGGGCGCGCCGGTGAGCGGGTCGGTGAGCGAGGCCTGGCGCAGGTCGTCCAGGGCGGTTTGCACCCGCTCCACCATAAGGCAGTAGGCGCTGTTCAGCCTACGGATCTCCTCCGGCGCCTCCGGGTCGGGGTCCAACTCGCAGCGCACGTTGAAGTCCCCGGCCTCGATGCGCCCGGAGTGCTCCACCAACCGCCGCAGGGGGCCGTCGAGCGAGCGCGCCAGCCGCAGGGCCACGGGGCTGAAGATGAGGAACAGCAGCGCGGCCCCAAGCAGCGGCACGGCCAGAATGCCCG
>JAVBYL010000033.1 GCA_030824035.1 Humidesulfovibrio sp. | reverse complement strand
ATCACCGCCGGGGCCGAGGGCTACCGCTACCAGGGCGCGCAGCACGTGGCCGGGGTCGGGGGCATCGCCTGCATCAATCCGGGGGAAATCCACACGGGCGAGCGCGCCGCCGAGGAAGGCTGGGCCTACCGCGTGTTCTACCCCTCTGCCCGCACCCTGCTGGCCCTGGCCCGCGAGCTGCGCGGCAAGTGGGAGGGAGGCGTTCCCCGGCTGCCCCATGCCGTGGTGCAGGATCAATCCCTGGCCGTGGCCCTGGCCCGGGCGCACCGGCTGCTGGAAAGCGGCCAGGATGTTCTTGAGGCCCAGACGGCGGCGCTCCAGGCCCTCTCGGCCCTGCTGGTGCGCCACGGGCGGGAGCCAGAGGCCAGGCCCGCGCCACGGGGCGAGAACGTCCGCGTGGAGGCCATGCGCCAGCGCCTTGCGGCGGACCTCACGGAACCGCTGACCCTGGACGAGCTTGCGGCCTCGGTGGGGCTCTCGGCCTTCCATGCCGCGCGGCTGTTCGCGCGGACCGTCGGCATGCCCCCCCACGCCTGGCGCAACCAGCTGCGGCTCAACCGCTCCCTGGACCTGCTGCGCTCCGGCCACAGCGTCACCGAGGCGGCGGTGGCCTGCGGCTTCACGGACCAGAGCCACTACACCCGGCACTTTCGCCGGTCCTTCGGGACCTCGCCGGGCCGCTGGCGCGGCTAAATCCCTATCCCAGATTCCGTCGCGCACATTCCGGCGCGCTTCCCTTTCGCCCCGCACAGCAAGATTGTACAAGCCCGCCCCCGCGCACAGCGCTATTCTGCCGCCATGAACACGCCACACGCTTCCTCCCCGGCCTTCGGGCCCCTGCACTTCACCCTGCGCGGAGCCCTGGACGGCGCGCGCGCCTGCCTGCCCATCGCTCTTGGCGTGGGCGTTTACGGGGTGCTCTTCGGCCTGCTGGCGCGGCAAAAGGGCCTCTCCCTCACCGCCGCCCTGTCCATGAGCTCCTTCGTCTTCGCCGGAGCCAGCCAGCTCATCGCCATGGACCTGTGGGGGCCGGAGCTGCCCATGCTCTCGCTCATCGCCACCACCTTCATCGTCAACCTGCGCCACGTGCTCATGGGCGCGGCGCTCACCCCCTGGCTCACGCGGCTCACCCCCGGCCAGGCGTACGGCTCGCTGTTTTTCATGACAGACGAATCCTGGGCCGTGACCCTGGGCCGCTACAGCACGGACCTGCGGCGGGGCGCCGCCTCGGACGGGGCCTGGCTCATCGGCAGCGGGCTGGCCGTGTACCTGTCCTGGAACATTTCCACCGCCCTGGGCCACACCCTGGTGCGCGGCCTGGAAGACCCGGCCAAATACGGCCTGGACTTCGCCTTCACGGCGGTGTTCATGGCCCTGCTGGTGGGCCTGCGGCCCCGCAGGTGCGACCTGCTGCCGCTCATCGCCGCCACGGCCGCCGCCCTGCTGGGAGGCAAGTTCCTGCCGGGCAAGTGGTACATCCTGGCCGGGGCCTTCGCCGGGGGGCTTGCCGCCGCCCTGCTGCCCGCCCCCGCGCCCACGTCCACCTGCTCCACAGAGGAACCCAAATGACCGCGCCCCTCGCCTCCGCGCCTGCCCTGGAGACCTTCCTGACCATCGGCGGCATGGCCCTGGCCACCTACAGCTCCCGCGCCGCTGGCTTGGCGCTCATGAGCCGCATCACCGTCACCGGGCGCATGGAGCGCTTCATGAAGGCCATCCCCGGCGCCATCCTGGCCAGCATCGTGGCGCCCTCCGCCCTTACGGCGGGCCCGGCGGACGCCATCGCCACGGGCATCACCGCCGCCATCGCCTGGAAGTTCGGCAACCTGCCCATCGCCATGATCGCGGGCGTGGGCAGCGCCCTCGCCCTGCGCGCCCTGCTGGCGTAACCGGCGCGAACGAAAAGCCCCCTCCGGCGACACGCGCCAGGGGGGGCTTTTAACGTTCGGTTGAAGCGGCGGAAGCAGCTCAGCTTTGGCACCCGCCAAGGGCCAACTAAGGCCAATGGCCAGCTAGGGCCTGCGCCCCTTTCTAGTCGTCGAAGCGTTTGGTCAGCGCCTGGTAGGCGTCGATGCGGCGATCACGCAGGAAGGGCCAGCCACGCCGCACGTCCTCCATGCGTTGGGGGTCCACCTGGGCCAGCAGGATGGTCTCCTCGTCCGTGGGGGCCTGGGCCACCAGGTCGCCCGCCGGTCCGGCCACAAAGCTGGTGCCCCAAAACTCGATGCCCGCGCCCTGGGCGTTGTGGCTGTCGGCCAGGGGCCGCTCGTGCCCAACGCGATTGGCCGCCGCGATGTAGCAGCCGTTGGCCACGGCGTGGCCGCGCTGCACGGTCATCCAGGCCCCGCGCTGCTCGTCGCCCAGCAGGTCCTTTTCCGCCGGGTGCCAGCCGATGGCCGTGGGGTAGAAGATGACCTCCGCGCCCTTCAGGGCCGTGAGGCGCGCGGCCTCCGGGTACCACTGGTCCCAGCACACGCACACGCCGATGCGCCCCACGTGGGTGTCCACGGCCAAAAAGCCCAGGTCGCCGGGGGTGAAGTAGAACTTCTCGTAGAAGGCCGGGTCGTCGGGGATGTGCATCTTGCGGTAGACGCCCAGCACCTCGCCCTCGCGGCCCAGCACGGCGGCGGTGTTGTGGTACAGGCCAATGGCGCGCTTTTCGAACAGGGAAACCACGATGGCCGTGCCGGTCTTTTTGGCGAGTGCGCCGAAGGCCTCGGTGGTGGGGCCGGGCACGGGCTCGGCTAGGTCGAACAGCCGGGCGTCCTCCTGCTGGCAAAAGTACGGGCCCAGGAACAGCTCCTGCAGGCAGATGACATCCGCCCCCAGGCTGGCGGCGCGCTCCGCCAGCTCCAGGTGGGCGGCCAGGTTGGCCTCGGCGCTCTCGCGGCAGCCGGTTTGGACCAGGGCGATGGTGTACGGTTTGCGGCTCATGGCGTCTCCGGTTGCGGCAAAATGCCTGGGGCGAAAAAACGCGCCGGGGGTGGGGTTATGCGCCCTGCCCCCGGCGCCAGTGCCGATGTGAGTATGGTCGAGTGTCCGGGCCTACTTGGGGGACCTACTTAGGGGGCCTACTTAGGATCCAGGGCATCGATGACCTTGACGCCGAACTCCTTGACCGTGTCTGGCGGTTTGAAGAACACGGCCATGAACGGCGTGTCCATGCCGGTCTTGAGGTAGGTGTTGCTGGTGAGGATGCCCACCTCGGAGTTCAGGGTGGCGCCTATCTCCTCCTCGCTCTGCACCTGGAGCTGGAACTGCGAGAGGGTGTTGCCGCAAAGCATCTGCTTGCTCACCAGCACGTGGCCCTTCTCGTCGAACAGGGTAATCTCGACCTTGATGCGCTCCTTGGGCGTGGCGAAGTTGTTCACCGCCTTGCCCTCGACGACAAAGATCTGGCCGGATTTCTCGTTGGGGATGTAGTACTGGCGAACGTTGCGCAGGGCGATGTCCTTGACCTTGTCGGCGTTGTCCGCCGCTTTCTCGGTCTTGGCGCCGCCCAGGAACGGGATGTTCATCATGGTCCAGGGCTTGAACACGGCCAGGGCGGCCACGATGAGCAGCAGCACCAGCGCGCCCGCACCAAGCACGATCATCTTCTTCTTTTTCGCTGCCTTGTCGTCGGCCGGCTTTTTGCCGCCGTCCAGGGAGAGGGAATCACCCCCGCCCAGGGAGCCCAGGAACTCGTCGTCCTTGCCCCCGGTGGCGCGCGAAGGACTGTCGCCATCCAGGTCGCCAAGGCTGGGGGCCGGGGCGTCGTCGTCAAACATGCTGGACTTGGCCTTGGCGGGCCCGGCGGGCAGGGCGTCGTCATCGTCGGCGGGCCCGGCGGCGGGCTCATCGTCCTCCCAGGGCATTTTGCGGGGGGCGGCGGCGCCTGCGGGCGCACCCAGGGGTCCGGCGGGCTCGTCGTCCTCCCAGGGCATCTTGCGCGACGAAGCCTCCGCGGCGGTCTCGGGGGCGGCGGCGTCCAGACCTGCCAGCGCCTTGTCGAAATCGTCGTCTGGTGCAGAAGAAGGCGCAGAAGCAGGCGCGGCGGCGGGCGGTGTCACGGTGAACACGTTCTTGCACCGGGCGCAGCGCACCTTGGAGCCCTTGGGGGAGATCTTCTCCTCGGGGAGATTATATTTGCTCTGGCAATTGGGGCATGCGACGATCATGGCTGCTTTCTCACTCCATCGCCCCTATTCGGGAACGAGTTCGTACACGGCGTCCAGTTCGCGGTATTGCTCCGCATAATCCATGCCGTATCCTACAATGAATCCCTTTTGTATGGGGAACCCGGCAAAGTCAACCTTCAGGCTCACTTCGCGCCGTTCGGACTTATCAACAAACGAACATATTTTCAAACTGGCGGCCCCGCGCTTTTCCAGCACGTGCAGCAAAAACTCCGCGCTGCGGCCGGTGTCCACTATGTCTTCCACCAGCAGCACATGCTTGCCGTCCACGTCCACTTCCATATCTTTGGTAAAGACGGCCTGCCTGCCCCGGCTGGTGCCGGAGCCGTAGCTGGACAGCCGCACGAAGTCCATCTCCATGGGGGTGCGGATGTGGCGCACCAGGTCGGCATAGAACAGGAACGCGCCCTTGAGCACGCACACGACGACCAGCGGCTGGCCATGGTAGTGGGCGGTGATTTCCTCGCCCAGTTCGGCCACGCGGCGGGCGATGTCCTCGCGGCTGATGACGGTGATCATTTTATGGGCCATCGGCTAAAGCTCCATCAGCATGGCGACTTCGTCGCAGTCCGGGAACCGGGGGCAGTTCAGGCAGTCGGACCAGACCTTCTGGGGCAGGCTGTCCTTGCTCACCTCGGTGAATCCCATTTTAAGGAAAAACGACTGGGTGTTGGTGAGGGCAAACACGCGGTAGATGCCCAGGGTGAGGGCATCGGACAGGCAGGCATCGATGAGCTTGCGGCCCATGCCCTGGCCGCGCAGCTCGCTGGCCACCACCAGGGAGCGCACCTCGGCCAGGTTTTCCCAGCAGATGGCAAGCGCGCAGCAGGCCAGGATCTCGTTGTCGTCCTCGTTGGCCACCACGAAAAAATCGCGCAGGTGGCTGTACAGCTGGTTGTAAGAGCGCGGCAGCACCAGGCCCTCGTCGGCCTTGGTGTTCATGAGCAGCTTGTGCACGCCCTTCACGTCGGTGATGCGCGCCTTGCGCAACTGCATGACCACCCCGCTAGTCCTTCACCAGCTGGCTGATGACGGAGTCGAGCATTTCGAAGGGGTAGGCCCCGGAGCTGTTGAAGGCCACTTGGCTTTCGCGGTCGAAAATGACCAGGCTGGGGATGCTCTTGACGCCGAACTCCGTGCCCACATCCGCCGTGGCCAGCAGCACCGGCAGGGTGGTGGGCCGCGTGGCCAGGTAGGAGCTCATGACCTCCGGGGTGTCGTCAACCGAGATGGCCAGCACCTCCAGCTTGTCCGCCGGGTACTTGGCGCGCAGCTGCTCCAGCACGGGCAGTTCCGTTTTGCAGGCCGGGCACCACGTGGCCCAGAACATGATGAGCGTGGTTTTGCCCTTGTTGGCGGCAAGGCGCTTTTCCAGCGCGGGCATGTCCAGGGTTTCAAAGGTCTGCTGCGAGCCGGACGTGCCGCCCCCAAGCAGGTTGCCCACCTTTTCGCTCAGGTTGCTGTCGGAGCAGCCGCCCAAAAGCGGCAGCGCCAGGGCCAACAGCAGGGTGAGCAGCAAGGTGAGCCACAGACGCGGCGCGCGCTGAAAAGCCGACGCGGAAGCATGATGATGTTTCGTCATGGAACAACCTCTCTCTGGCGGCCCCCCACTTGGAACGGGAGGACGCCCGGTACATGCGCGCCGTGTAGCAGAAAGCGGCGCGGGACGCAAAGGGCCAGGGGCGGCGAAAACGGGCGCTAGCCCCTGCGGCACAGCTCTCCGGTGAGCTTCACGGCGGCCACGGCGTCGCGCGAGAATCCGTCCGCGCCGATGGACTGGGCAAAGGCCTCGGTAACCACGGCCCCGCCGATCATCACCCGGATGTCCAGGCCGCGCTCGCGCACCAGGCGCACCGTGTCCTCCATGCGCACCATGGTGGTGGTCATCAGGGCCGAGAGGCCGATGACCTTGGCCCCCACGCGCTGGGCCTCGTCCACTATCTTCAGCGCGGGCACGTCCTTGCCCAGGTCGAAGACCTCGTAGCCGTGGTTCTTCAGCATCAGGCACACGATGTTCTTGCCGATGTCGTGGATGTCGCCCTCCACCGTGGCCATGACCACGGGGGTCTTTTTCTCCGCCCGGCCGCTGGCCAGCAGCAAAGGCTCAAGACGGGCGAACCCCGCCTGCATGGCCTCGGCCGAGCGCAACAGCTGCGGCAGGAAGTATTCCTTGCGTTCGTATTTCTGGCCCACCTCAAGGATGGCCGGAATGAGCTCGCCGTCCACCAGGGCGAACGGATCGGCCCCGGCGGCCAGCTTGGCCTCAAGCATGCCGAGCAGCCCGGCCTTGTCGCCCAGGATGACGGCCTCGCCTGGGGTGGTGGCCGCGCCCTTGCCGGACGAGCCGGAGGAAACCGCGCCGCCGCCCGTGCCTGGGGTCCACTGGGCATAGCCGTCGATGTAGCGCCCGGCCTGCGGGTCACGCGCCAGCAGCACCTCGGCGGAGGCGGCCACCTCGCGCAGGCGGTTGCTGGCCGGGTTGGCGATGCAGGAGGACAACCCCGCGCCCATGCTGAGCGCCAGGAAGGTGGAGTTGAGCAGCTCGCGCGCGGGCAGGCCGAAGCTCACGTTGGACAGGCCCATGGTGGTGGGCAGGCCCAGCACGTCGCGGCAGTGGCGGATGGTCTCCAGGCAGTGGCGCGCGGCCTCGGCCTTGCTCGACACCGTGAGCACCAGCGCGTCCACCATCACCAGGCGGCGCGGAATGCCCAGCTCGTCGGCCTGGGCCAGCAGCCGCTCGATCACGGCGATGCGCTCCGCCGCGGTGTAGGGCAGCTTGCGGCCCTCCAGGGGCAGCAAAATGAACGGCGCGCCAAACTTTTTGCACAGCGGCCCCAGGGTCTCCATGCGCAGCGGCTCTCCGCTGATGGAATTGACCAGCGGCGAACCCGGCTGGGTCCACAGGGCGTTCTCCATGGCCTCGGGGTCGGAGGTGTCCAGGGAAAGCGGCAGCTCGAAGCGGCCGGAAAGGGCCAGCGCCAGGGAGGGCAGCACGAGCTTCTCGTCCACCATGGGCGCGCCCACGTTCACGTCCAGCACGCCAGCGCCGTCGGCTATCTGGGCCGTGGCCAGGCGCAGGGCCTCGGCGTGCTCGTTCTTCACCAGCTCCTCGGCCAGCACCGGCTTGCCCGTGGGGTTGATGCGCTCGCCGATGACCGTGAGCGGGTTTTCCCAGCCAAAGGCCACGGAAAGCGAGCGGCAGGTGAGCACCAGCGGCGAGGCGTCCGGCGGGGTGGGCCGCAGGTACGGCAGGGCGCCCAGCTCGGCGCGCAGGGCCGTGATGTGCGCGGGCGTGGTGCCGCAGCAACCGCCCAGGAACTTGGCGCCCAGCTCCGCAAAAACGCGGCACTGGCGGGCAAAGTCCTCCGGCCCCAGGCGGAACACGGTCTTGCCCGTCTCGTCCAGCTCCGGCAGGCCCGCGTTGGGCTGCACCAAAAGCGGGGTGGACAGGCGCGGCAGCATGGCGCGGACGATGTCCACGATCTGCTCCGGACCGGCGGAGCAGTTGGTGCCCAGCAGGTCCACGCCCAGGTTCTGCATGGTGTCGATGAAGGTGAGGGGCGGGGTGCCGGTGAGGCTCTGCGCGCCCTCGAAGGTCATGGTGACGGCCACGGGCAGGTCGCACACCTCGCGCGCGGCGATGACGATGGCCTTGGCCTCGGTGAGGTCGAACTGGGTCTCGGCGATGATGAGGTCCACCCCGCCGGCCGCCAGGCCCTCAATCTGCTCCTTATAGGCCGCCACCATCTCGCGCAGGGAAAGCTTGCCCAGGGGCTGAATGAAGTGCCCGCTGGGGCCCACGCTGCCGGCCACGAAGGCCTTGCCGTCCACCGCCCTCTTGGCCGTGCTGGCCAGGTGGCGGTTCAGCTCGCGCACGTTGGTGGTGGGGTCGAGCTTGAAGCGCGTGCCGCCAAAGGTGTTGGTGGTGACGATCTCCGCTCCGGCGGCGGCGTATTCGGCGTGGATGGAGGCCACGGGCTCCGGGTTGGCCATGCCGTAAAGCTCCGGCGAAACGCCGGGGGGCAGCCCGCGCGACTGGAGCAGCGCGCCGAAGCCGCCGTCGAAAAAGTGGATGTGGCCATCGGCCAGGAGGGAGCGGAAATCAGCCATGGGAGCCTCTCCGTGTTCGGTGGTTGCGTCCGGCCCCCGCCGCGCGGGTAAATATGGGGGGAAGCGATGGATGGCAAAGGCTCACGCCCCGCCGGGCTGGCCGGAAAATCGGGTGTACTGAAAATCGTTGAAAAGGACAAACAAAAACTATACGCTTCCTCTTTGCGAAACAACGGCCCGCACCAAGGGAATTTCCCCACTCCAGGCGGGCTATCAGGTCGGCATGAAGTCGGACAACACCATCGCCTCCCCCCCCGAGAGCAGGCGCGCATCTGCCCCGGCTCCCGTCGGGAAGAAAACAACCCTCCCCGCCACCGTCTCCCGCAGGCGGGGCGATGTGGCGGTGCGCGATTCCTTGCACCATTACCTGCGCGAGATAGCGCAGTTCCCCCTGCTTGCGCCCGAGGAAGAATACGAGCTGGCCGTGCGCGTGCGCGAGTCCGGCGACCAGGAAGCCGCCTTCCGCCTCATCTCCTCGCACCTGCGCCTGGTGGTCAAAATCGCCATGGATTTCCAGCGCCGCTGGATGCAGAACGTGCAGGACCTCATCCAGGAAGGCAACGTGGGCCTGATGAAGGCCGTGCGCAAGTTCGACCCGGACAAGGGCATCAAGTTCAGCTATTACGCGGCGTTCTGGATCAAGGCGTATATCCTCAAGTACATCATGGACAACTGGCGCATGGTCAAGATCGGCACCACGCAGACCCAGCGCAAGCTGTTCTACAACCTGAACAAGGAACGCCAGCGCCTGACCAACATGGGTTTTGACGCCACCAACAGCGCCCTTTCCGAAAGCCTGGGCGTCAGCGAGGCCGAGATTGACCAGATGGACCAGCGCCTGGCCCGGCAGGACATGTCCCTGGACATTCAGGTGGGCGAGGACTCCGACAACACGCGCCTGGACTTCTTGCCCGCCCTTGGCCCCGGCATAGAGGAAATCCTCGGCTCGAGCCAGATTTCCGCGCTGCTGCTGGAGAACCTGAAGACGCTGGTGCCCACCCTGAGCGACAAGGAACAGGCCATTCTGAACGAACGCCTGCTGTCCGACAGCCCCGTGACCCTGCGCGAAATCGGCGACCGCTTCGGCGTCACGCGGGAGCGCGTGCGGCAAATCGAGGCCCGGCTGCTGGAAAAACTCAAAGAGTACATGCAGGCAAAGGTGAAGGATTTTTCCCCGGACTGGATCGACAACGGGGACTAGGCGCGGGGACGGAGGATGAAAAGCATCGACAGACGCATTCTCGAGCTGAAGCGCAGGGCCAAGGACCTCGCGGCCTCTCGTCCGAAGTCGGCCTTCTACAGCGACTTGGCCGAGGAGCTGGACCACGCCAAAGACCTCTTTTTCGACAACCCCCTGGTGCTGCGCATGCAGGGCGACGCCCTGGGCTTCCTCGACGAGGCCTGCGGCCTGGGCGTGGAGCACGCCAAAAAGGTGGCCGTGGAGGCCGCCGCCCTGGTCATGGCCGAGCCCTCCGGCCTGACGCAGGAGGAACGCCGCAGACTGGCCATCCTGGCCGAGCTGGCGGGCCTGCTGCACGACGCCATCCGCCACGAGGAACGCCACGCCGAGCAGGGCGCCGACCTGGCCCTGCGCCTGCTGCGCGGCTACCCCCTGGCCCCGGAGGAGCGGCTTTGGGTGGCCCAGGCCGTGGCCGGGCACGAAAGCCCCGACGGTCCGCAGCCCATAGGACCAGAGGCAGCCGTGCTGCTCGCCTCCGCCCTGTACGACGCCGACAAGCTGCGCTTTGGGCCGGATATTTTCGCCACCACGCTGTGGGAGCTGTGCGAATGCGACGAGTGGACCCTGGAGGAGATCGCCCTGCGTTTTCCCGAGGGCCCGAAACTTGCGCGGGAGCTCAGCGGCACCTTCCGCACCGTGACGGCGCGCCAGCACGGCCCGCAGCTCCTGGCCGAGGGCATCTCCCAGGCCGAGGAGCTCACCCGCATGCTGGAGCGCACCCTTGCAGCACCCACCTCCAATTCGTGAGGACACACGACGCATGGCCGCATTTCCTTCTCCCCGCCTCCGCGCGGCAAAGCCGCGACTGCTGACGTACACGCTGCTGGCCCTGGCCCTGGCGGCCCTCCCGGCCTGCGCCCCCCTGCGCGCCGCGCCGCGCCAGGCCATGCCGCTTTCACAAAACGCCACGGCCACCTACCACTACCTGGAATACCAAACCTTCTTCCAGGCCATGCAGCGCACCGCGGGGCAAAGCCGCCTTTCGCCGGAGGCCCTGGCCCGCACCCTGGAATACCAGAAGGCCGCCGCCCAGGCCATGGACCGCGTGCTGGCCAGCGAGGCCACGCCCAACCTGTACATGGAGAAGGCCTTCCTGTTCTGGAACCCGGAGCAGGTGGGCGAGGCCACGGCCATTCTGAACAAGGGGCTGGAGCTGTTCCCCGGCGACTTCACCCTCACCGCCTCCCTGGCCAACGCCTACATGTTGGAGAACAACCCGGCGGGCGCCGCCGCGGCCTTGTCCGACTATCTGGCCCGGCAGGAGAACGCCACCATACGCGAGCGCCTGGGCCAGCTTTATGTGGACAGCGACCAGCCCGCCAAGGCGCTGGAGGTGCTGAACAAGATCCCGGCCAAAGAGCGCAGCGTGGACGCCCAGTACCAGATCGCCCGGGCCGAGGCGCGCCTGGGCCACCGCAAGCCCGCCATCGAGACGCTGAAGAAGCTCACCAAGAAGCACCCGGACTACCTGGAAGCCTGGGTGGAGCTGGCCTACCAGCAGGAGCTGGACAAGGACTACGCCTCCGCCGTGGCCACCTACTCGCAAATTTTGGCCATGGCCGACGCCAACGAGGACATGCGCCAGCGCATCGAGAACGGCGGTGGCGAGGGTCGGGAAGACATCCGCCAGCGCGTTGTGGCCCTCTGGCTCAAGCTCAATGATCCGGACAAGGCGCTGAAGGTGGCCTTTGCCAGCTCCGGCAGCAAAGCCTTCATCCTGCAGGCCTCGCTCATGTTCCTCAGCGAGGGCTTCACCGCCCAGGCCAGCACCCTGCTGGACGTGCTGGCCAGCACCCCGCCGGTGCCGGGCGAATACTTCTTCTACAAGGCCGTCATCGCCCACGATGGCGAGAACAACCCGGCCAAGGCCCTCGGCTTTTTGGACCTGGTGCCAGAGGCCGACGCCCACTACAGCCAGGCCATGCAGTTCCGCGTGCAGCTGCTGTACGCCCTGGGGCGCGAGGCCGAGGCCCTGGAGCTCTTGGAGAAGGGCAAGCAGCTCTTCCCGGGGCAAACGCGCTTTCCCATGCTCCAGGCGGGGCTGCTGCTGGAAAAGAAGCGCGTGCAGGAGGCCCGCGTGGTGCTGGAGGCCGCCCTGGCCGCCAGGCCGGACGATGAGGAGCTGCTGTACCAGTACGGCGCCGTGCTTGATCGCCTGGGCGAGCGCACCACCGCCATCGGCATCATGCAGCGCATTGTGGACAAGAACCCGGACCACGCCGACGCGCTGAACTACATCGGCTACACCCTGGCCGAGGAAGGCCGCGAGCTGGAGCGCGCCCTGGCGCTGGTCAAAAAGGCCGACAAGCTCAAGCCGGAAAACGGCTACATCGTGGACTCCCTGGCCTGGGCGTACTTCCGCCTGGGCAAGGTGGACGAGGCCTGGAAGCACATTCAGCGCGCCACCACCCTGGCGGGCGAGGACCCCTCCATGTGGGAGCATTACGGCGACATCGCCAAGGCCCTGGGCAAGCGCGACCTGGCCCGCAAAGGCTACAGGAACGCCATGAAGTTCAAGCACGAAACGCCCGAGCGCGTTGAGCAGAAGCTCAAGGGATTATGAGCACGAGACACCGCCACCACACCTGGCTGGGCACGCTGCTGGCCCCCGGCTTGGCCTCCATTCTGGCCCTGGCCTGCGCCGTGCTGCTGGGGGCCTGCGCCCCGCGTGTGGAGCTGCCCGCCTACGACGACGCCGGGCGTGATTTCGCCGCCTTCCGCTCCCGCTTTGCCGGGCCGGCCCCGGCCGGCAACGGCTTGGCCGTGCGCGCCGTGCTGCTGTACACCACGCCCAAGCGCTCCAACCGCACCGATGTGCAGATCTTCGGCGACTACGCCCGCCCCTTGCGCCTGGACGTGCGCGCGGGTTTCGGCTCCATGCTGGCGCTGATGCGCGAG
>JAVBYL010000275.1 GCA_030824035.1 Humidesulfovibrio sp. | reverse complement strand
GAGGTGCTCCAGGGCGAGCCCAAGCCCGGCGAGGAGATCTTCCTCAGCATCGACCTTGGGCTGCAGCAGCTGGGCCACAAGATGCTGGAGGGCAAGGCCGGGGCCGTGGTCGTCATGGACCCGGACAGCGGCGAGATCCACGCCCTGGTGAGCGAGCCCAGCTACGACTCCAACATGTTCACCACCGGCCTTTCCAGCGCCCAGTGGGCGGAGCTGCGCGACAACCCCATGCACCCCCTGCAAAACCGCGCCACGCAGAGCGTGTATCCCCCCGGCTCGGTGTTCAAGCTGGCCATCGCCGCCGCCGGGCTGGAGATGGGCATAGACCCGAAGGAGACCGTGCAGTGCAGCGGTGAACTGGCCCTGGGCAGCCACGTGTTCCGCTGCTGGAAGCGCGGCGGCCACGGCACGGTGAATTTCCAGCGCGCCCTGGTGGAGTCCTGCGACGTCTATTTCTATAAGCTCGGCATGCGGCTGGGGGTGGATCGGATGAGCACCTTCGCCAAGGCCGGCGGCTTTGGCGTGCCCACGGGCATCAACCTGCCCCACGAGAAAGGCGGCATCATCGCCAGCAAGGAATGGAAGTTGAAGCGCTTCGGCGTACGCTGGACCAAGGGCGAGGACCTGAACATGGCCATCGGCCAGGGCTACACCGCCACCTCGCCGCTGCAGGTGGCCCGCTTCATCGCCTCGCTCATCAACGGCGGCAAGGTGCTCAGGCCCCATCTCATCCGCGGGCAGGAGGCGGAGGTGCTGTCCACCCTGCCCCTCACGCCGGAGCACGCCGCCATGATCAAGCGGGCCATGGTCGCCACCGTGGAGGACCCCCACGGCACCTGCCGCCGCGTGCTGACCAACGGAGTGGTGGTGGGCGCCAAGACGGGCACGGCGCAGGTGGTGCGCCTCACCGACGAGCTGAAGCGCATGGGCGACAACGTGCCCATGAAATACCGCGACCACGCCTGGATGGCCGGGTTTGGCGAGCAGGGCGACAAGCGCTATGTGGTTGTGGCCATGGTGGAGCACGGCCTGCATGGTGCCTCGGGCGCCGGTCCCGTGGTCAAGGCCATGCTCGACGCCCTGTTCCTGGGCAAGCGCGAGCTGCCCCCCACGGACACCACGGGAGCCGAGCGCCCCGCCGAGCCTGCGGCGCGTTACGCCATCGAACCCGTGGAGCCGCAGTTCCCGGACCCGCACGCCCCCGAGGCGGCTATTGCGCCGCAGCCAGCAGCCGGAGGTGACCGGTGAGCCCCATCGACAGACGCATGTTCTACCATGTGAACTGGCCGCTGGTGGGCCTTTTGGGTGCGCTGTTCTGCATCGGCGTGCTCAACCTGTATTCCGCCAGCGGCGCGCGCATGGGCGAGGGCGTGCTGGTGGAAAACTTCTACCAGAAGCAGTTCATCTGGGGCGTCATCGGCCTGGGAGGGCTGGTGGCCTGCATGACCTTCGACTACCGCAGGCTCAGGTCCGCCGCGTGGCCCATGTACGTGCTCACCTTGCTGCTATTGCTATCCGTGCCCTTTCTGGGCAAGACGGTGTACGGAGCGCGCCGCTGGCTCGACTTCGGCGTGTTCAGCTTCCAGCCCAGCGAGCTGGCCAAGTTCACGGTGCTCATTCTGGGCGCGCGCGTGCTTGCGGCGGAGCCGGAGCGGCTGAACCTGAGCCGCCTGGCCTACATCCTCTTCCTTGGGGCCGTGCCCGCCCTGCTCATCATCAAGCAGCCCGACCTGGGCACCGGCATGAGCGTGCTGCTGCTGCTCGGCGGGCTCATCCTGTACCGGGGCATCAAGCCCAGGCTGTTCAAGGTGCTCTGCGTGCTTGTGCCCATGGGTCTGCCCTTCTTCTGGTTCGCCCTCAAGGACTACCAAAAGCGGCGCATCACCTCCTTCCTCGACCCCGCCACCGACCCCCTGGGCGCGGGCTACCACATCCTGCAGTCGGAAATCGCCATCGGCTCGGGCAGGATCTTCGGCAAGGGCTTTCTGGGCGGCACCCAGAGCCAGCTGCGCTTCCTGCCGGAAAAGCACTCCGACTTCGCCGTGGCCGTTTTTGGGGAGGAATGGGGCTTCTTCGGCATGATGGTGCTGCTGTCGATCTTCTGCGCCTTCCTGTACCAGCTGGCGGCCGTCTCGCGCGATGCCAAGGACGTGTACGGCAGCTACCTCGCCGCCGGAGTCTTCTTCTACTTCTTCTGGCAGATCCTCATCAACATGGGCATGGTCATGGGGCTTATGCCGGTGGTGGGCATTCCGCTGCCCTTCATCAGCTACGGCGGCAGCGCCACGCTGGTGAACTTCAGCCTGGTGGGACTGGTGCTGAACGTGTCCATGCGCCGGTACCTGTTCAAGCAAAACTAGCCCATCGCATCGCACTGGCCAAAGCGGCCAAAAAAACATTTTTCACAAATATCTCCCGACCGTTTCATTTTCTGCCGCACGCCCTAACCCCTTGTCATCCGCTGCTTTATCCTGAAAGAGGAAGCATCAAAAAGGAAAATAGCATTTGACGGGGTGTCAGGAATCGTGTAGGCAGCCCTCTGACTTTGGACCAAAATTCACAATCCCATTTCCACAGCGCCGGGGGCCCACATGATTGATCTCGACAAAACTTTTTTGATTCAGTTGGTCAATTTTCTCATCACCTTGGTGTTCCTCAACGCCCTGCTCATCCGGCCCATCCGCCAAAAGATCGCTGAGCGCAAGTCGCTCATGGACGATCAGATGGGAAAGATTGAGAACTTCACTTCGAACGCCGAGGAGAAGCTGAAGGGCTACCAGGAGACCATCGACTCCGCCCGCCGCGAAGGGCTGGAGTTGCGCAAGACGATGCGCGCCGAGGGTGCGGATCAGGAGCAGCAGATCATGTCTGCCGCCGGCAAGGATGTGGCCGCCGAGTTGAAGGCGACCCACGAAGACATCGCGAAGCAGGCCGCCAGCGCCAAGCAGGCTCTTGCCGCCGATGTCGAGATGTTCGCGCAGAAGGCCACAGCCAAAATCCTTGGCCAGGCGTAAAGTGTCAGGAAGGAGGGGGAACACCTTGAAACTCGCGAGAAACACCGTTTTAGCCCTGGCCGGAGTGCTGGCCTTTGCCGCAGTGGCCCACGCCAGCGGCGGCGAAGCCCACGAACCGTTGCCCTGGGCCAACTTCGGGTTCCGCATCGTCAACTTCGTCATCTTCATCTTCCTGCTCTACAAGTTCGCCGGCCCCAAAGCCGCCGCGCTTTTCGGCGGCCGCCGCGAGCAGATCAGGAAGGACCTCGAGGATCTTGAGACCCGCAAGGTCGATGCCGAGAAGAGACTGAAGGACGTCGAAGCGGGCATCCGCAACCTGGAGCAGGAGAAGGCCGCCATTCTGACTGAGGCCAAGGCTCAGGGCGAGGCCATCAAGGCCGCGCTCATTGAGAAGGCCCAGAAGGACGCCGAGGCCATGAAGGCTCAGGCCAAGACCACCGCGGAGAACGAAGCTCGCGCCGCCTTTGATCGCGTGCGTGGCGAGATCGCCGACCAGGTCATTGCGCAGGCTACGAAAATCGTGCGCGAGAAGCTCGACGACAAGGATCACGAGCGTCTTGTGGATGAATACTTAACAAAGGTGGTGCTCAATTGAGCGGGAACATCGTCGCACGCAGGTACGCCGGGGCGCTGTTCACCGTAGGCACCAAGGCGGGAGACTCCGCGCTTGAGACCTATGGCAAACAGCTCGCAGACCTGGCAGGGGCATTGGCGGAAGCGCCGGAAGCCTTGCGGTTCTTCAACAACCCTGTTTTCAGCGTGGCGGAGAAAAAAGCCGTCCTGAAGCAGATTCTCGAAAAGCTCGGGGTCACCGGCCCCGTTGCCAACTTCGCTAATCTGCTGGCGGACAAAAGCCGCCTGGTCAATCTCCCCGAGATCGCCGCTGACTACAAGGCCAAGATTGATGAAGCTGCTGGCATCGTGAGCGGCAAGCTCGTCACCGCCGTCGCGCTTTCCGATGCCCGGAAGGTGGAATTGAAAGAACGGCTGGAGAAGCAGACCGGCAAAAAGCTGGTTCTCGACTATGCCGCCGACCCGGACATCCTGGGCGGCGTGGTGCTTCAGATCGGCGACAGCGTCCTCGACGCCAGTCTGCGCGCTCAGCTGAACATTTTGAAAGAAACCATCAAGAGGGGTGAGTAGGGCCATGCAGATCAAAGCGGAAGAAATCAGCAAAATCATTGAGGGACAGATCTCGAATTACGAGTCCCGCGTGGAGATGAGCGAGACCGGCACCGTTCTGTACGTCGGTGACGGTATTGCCCGCGTGCATGGCGTCAAAAACGCCATGGCCATGGAGCTCCTCGAGTTCCCCGGCGGCCTCATGGGCATGGTGCTCAACCTCGAAGAGGACAACGTCGGCGTCGCGCTCCTTGGCGAGTGCACCGAGATCAAAGAAGGCGATCCTGTCAAGCGCACGGGCAAGATCTTCTCCGTGCCCGTTGGTGACGAAGTCATCGGCCGCGTCATCGACCCCCTGGGTCAGCCCATCGACGGCCTTGGCCCCATCGCCGCCAAAATCACCCGCCCCGTCGAGCTGAAGGCTCCCGGCATCGTCGCCCGTAAGTCCGTCCACGAGCCCATGGCGACCGGCCTCAAGGCCATCGACGCCATGACGCCCGTTGGCCGCGGTCAGCGCGAGCTGATCATCGGCGACCGTCAGGTCGGCAAGACCGCCGTCTGCATCGACGCCATCCTCGCCCAGAAGGGCGGCGACGTGAAGTGCTTCTACGTGGCCATCGGCCAGAAGAAGGCCACCGTCGCCCTCGTGGCCGACACCCTGCGTCGCTACGGCGGCATGGAGTACACCACCATCATCTCCGCCACCGCCTCCGAGCCCGCGCCGCTGCAGTTCATCGCCGCGTACTCCGGTTGCACCATGGCCGAGTTCTACCGCGACAACGGCAAGCACGCCCTCATCATCTACGATGACCTCTCCAAGCAGGCTGTCGCTTACCGCCAGATGTCGCTGCTGCTCCGCCGCCCGCCCGGCCGCGAAGCCTTCCCCGGCGACGTCTTCTACCTGCACTCCCGTCTGCTGGAGCGCGCTTGCAAGGTCAATGACAGCCTGGGCGCCGGTTCGCTGACTGCCCTGCCCATCATTGAGACCCAGGCCGGCGACGTGTCCGCGTACATCCCGACCAACGTCATCTCCATCACCGACGGTCAGGTGTACCTGGAGCCCGCCCTGTTCAACGCCGGCATCCGCCCGGCCATCAACGTCGGTCTGTCGGTCTCCCGCGTCGGCGGCGCCGCCCAGATCAAAGCCATCAAGCAGGTTGCCGGCACCCTGCGCCTCGACCTCGCCCAGTACCGCGAGCTCGCCGCCTTCGCGCAGTTCGGCTCCGACCTGGACAAGGCCACCCAGCAGAAGCTCAACCGCGGCGCCCGCATGGTTGAACTGCTGAAGCAGCCCCAGTATCAGCCCATGCCGGTTCAGGAGATGGTTGTCTCCCTGTACGCCGGTACCCGCGGCTACATGGACGAAGTGCCCGTTGACGCCGTCCGCAAGTTCGAGAGCGAGCTTGTTGAGTTCATGCGCAACTCCAAAGCCGACATCCTGAAGGACATTCTGGAGAAGAAGGCGCTGGACGCGGACCTCGAAGGCCGCCTCAAGGCTGCCATCGACGAGTTCAAGAAGGGCTTCCGCGCCTAACCGGCGCAGGAGGGTGCAATGGCTTCCCTGAGGGACGTCAAAACGAAAATCGGCGCGGTCAAGAAGACCAAGCAGATCACCAAGGCCATGAATATGGTGGCCTCGGCGAAGCTGCGCAACGCTCAGAGCCGTATTGAAAGGTTCAAGCCGTATGCGCAGAAGTTCTATGAGATGCTTGGTGACTTGGCAACCGGGGCGGACGAGTCGGTCCATCCGCTTCTGGCCAAGCGCGAGGAAAAAAAGACCGTTGGCATTGTGCTGGTCACCAGCGATCGCGGACTTTGCGGCAGCTTCAACTCCAACCTGATCAAGGCTGGTTTGAAACTGGGCAAGGAGAAGCTGGCCGAAGGCCTCGCTGTCAAATACTACTGTGTGGGCAAGAAAGGCCGCGACGCCGTTCGCAAGGCCGAGTACGAGATTGCCGTGCAGTATCGTGACGTGATGAACCACTTCGACTTCACCCTGGCGAGCAAGCTGGGGCAGGAGCTCATCAGCTCCTTCCTCGACTCGACCCTGGACGAAGTCATCCTGGTGTACGGCGAATTCATCAGCATCGGGCGCCAAGTGCCGGTGGTGCAGCAGATCCTGCCCATCAGCGGAACGCCCGGCGGTGAGGAAAGCGTCGGTTCCGGCAAGGAGTACATCTACGAGCCCTCTGTCGAGGGTCTCTTGGCCGAACTCCTTCCCCGGTTCATCAAAGTCCAGGTGTACCGTGGCATGTTGGACACCTCCGCCAGCGAGCACGCCGCCCGCATGAGCGCGATGGACAACGCCACCCGCGCCTGCGACGACATGATCGGCGCCCTGACGCTTCTGTTCAACAAGACGCGCCAGTCGGCTATTACCAGAGACCTTATGGATATCGTCGGCGGCTCTGAAGCGCTGAAAGGTTAAAAGGGGGCCATAAAAATGAGTGCTAGCATTGGTAAAATTGTGCAGGTTATCGGCGCCGTTGTGGACGTCGAATTCCCTGAAGGGCAGCTGCCCCACATCCTCACCGCGTTGGAGATCCAGAATCCCAACAACACCGACGCGCCCGACCTGATCTGCGAAGTCGCCCAGCACCTGGGCAACAACGTGGTTCGCACCATCGCCATGGACGCCACCGAGGGTCTGGTTCGCGGCATGCCCGTGACCGACACCGGCAAGGCCATCCAGGTGCCCGTTGGTGTCGGCGCCCTCGGCCGCATCATCAACGTCGTGGGTCGCCCCGTGGACGAGATGGGTCCGATCAAGAGCGACAAGCTCATGTCCATCCACCGTTCCGCTCCTCCCTTCGTCGACCAGAACACCAAGGTCGAAGTTCTTGAGACGGGCATCAAGGTCGTTGACCTCCTGATCCCCTTCCCCAAGGGCGGCAAGATGGGCCTCTTCGGCGGCGCCGGCGTGGGCAAGACCGTTATTCTCATGGAAATGATCAACAACATCGCCAAGCACCACGGTGGTCTGTCCGTGTTCGCGGGCGTGGGCGAGCGTACCCGCGAGGGCAACGACCTCTACCACGAGTTCAAGGACGCCGGCATTCTGGACAAAGCCGCCTTGGTGTACGGCCAGATGAACGAGCCTCCAGGAGCCCGTGCCCGCGTCGCCCTCACCGGTCTGACCATCGCTGAGAACTTCCGCGATGCCGACGGCCAGGACGTGCTGCTGTTCGTTGACAACATCTTCCGCTTCACCCAGGCGGGTTCGGAAGTGTCCGCGCTCCTCGGCCGCATGCCCTCCGCGGTTGGTTACCAGCCCACCCTGGGCACCGACCTTGGTGAACTGCAGGAACGCATCACCTCCACCAACAAGGGTTCGATCACCTCCGTGCAGGCCGTTTACGTGCCCGCCGACGACTTGACCGACCCCGCGCCGGCCACCACGTTCTCGCACTTGGACGGCACCCTGGTGCTTTCCCGCCAGATCGCGGAGCTCGGCATCTACCCCGCGGTGGATCCGCTTGACTCCACCTCCCGCATCCTGGACCCCCTGGTCCTGGGTGAGGAGCACTACTCCGTTGCCCGCTCCGTGCAGATGATTCTGCAGAAGTACAAGGAACTCCAGGACATCATCGCGATTCTGGGCATGGACGAGCTCTCCGACGACGACAAGCTCCTCGTCGGCCGCGCCCGCCGCATCCAGCGCTTCCTGTCCCAGCCGTTCCACGTGGCCGAGGCCTTCACCGGCACCCCCGGCCGCTACGTCAAGCTTGAAGACACCATCAAGGGCTTCAAGGAGATCATCGACGGCAAGCACGACGAAATCCCCGAAGCCGCCTTCTACATGGTTGGCGACATCACCGAGGCTCTCGGAAAAGCCAAGCAGGGGTAGGGCATTATGTCCAAGAAGCTGTTGCTTGAAATCGTGACGCCCGACCGCAAGGTCCTCTCGCAGGACGTTGACTATGTCGGGGCCCCCGGTGCGCTGGGTGAATTCGGTGTGCTTCCTAACCACATCGCATTCCTCTCCGCTCTGGGCGTCGGCAACCTCTACTACAAGAACGAAGGGAAGACCCATTACATCTTCGTCTCTGGTGGATTTGCCGAAGTGAGCCCTGATAAGGTCACCATCCTCGCCGAGGCCGCGGAAAAGGCGGCGGAAATCGACGTGGAGCGCGCCCGCAAGGCCCAGGAGCGTGCGCAGCAGCGGCTGGCCCGCACCCAGGAAAAAATCGACAACGCGCGCGCCCAGGCCGCACTGCGTCGGTCCCTGGCACGCATGAACTGCCGCAATTCCGGGGAAAAAGCGGGCACGTGCTAAAAGCACTCAGCTCGCCGCGCCCCAGAGGCGACAGGCAAAGATGACACCAGGCGGGCCGGAGTAATCCGGCCCGCTTTTTTTACGCCAGGCCAGGGCCACTCCGGCCCGCCATTTTGTACCGATACGGAACCATCCGGCCTGTGCTCTTTGCGCGTAACCGGAGTTTGCCCCCTGCTTTTTTTTTGTGCGCAAGTCGGTTACAATCGCACAGGCGGCCGCATCCGCGACCACACGCCGCCAAGCCTATCGACCGGAGGCCACATGCCCGACTCCACCACTGTTGCCGTCATCCTCGCCGCTGGCAAGGGCACGCGCATGCACTCCGACAAGCCCAAGGTGCTGCAAACCCTGCTGGGCGAGACCATGCTCCGCTCCGTGGCCACAGCCGCCCAGACTGTATGCGCGCAGGTGCTCACCGTTGTGGGGCACGGGCACGACCTGGTGCGAAAGGCGCACCCGGACCTTGCGGAGGGTTTTGTGCTGCAGGCCGAGCAGATGGGCACGGGCCACGCCCTGCAAACGGCCTGGGAGCGCGTGCGGCAGAGCGGAGCCAGCCACTGCCTGGTGCTCAACGGAGACACGCCGCTTGTGCCGCCGGAGGCGCTGGAGGACCTCCTCGACGCCGTGCGCGAGGGCTCGGACGTAGCCTTCCTCTCCGCAGTGCTGCCCAGCTCCGGCGCGTTCGGCCGCGTGGTGCGCGGGCCCGGGGGCGATGTGCTGAGCATCGTGGAGGCCAAGGACTACGACCCGGCCACCCACGGCCCGGACACCGGCGAAGTGAACACAGGGCTGTTCTGCCTGCGCGTTGCGCCGGTGGACAACATACTTTTCGACCTGAGCAGCGCCAACAAGAGCGGCGAGTTCTACATCACGGACCTCGTCGGGCTGGCGGTAGCCTCCGGCCTGCGGGTGCATGCCCAAAGGCGCGAGGGCGCGCACGAGCTCATGGGCATCAACTCGCCCCTGGAGCTGGCCCACGCCGAGGAGCACATGCGCGCGGGCATCGTGCTGGCCCATATGGCTGCGGGCGTGCTCATCCACCAGCACCACGGCGTCGTCATCGGCCCACGGGTTTCGCTGGAGCCCGGTGCGGAGCTCACCGGCCCCTGCCGGATACTCGGCGCCAGCCACATCGAACGCGGGGCGAGCGTGGGCGCGTTCACGCAGATTGTGGACAGCCGCGTGAGCGCGGGCGCGGAGGTGCGCGAGCACTGCCACCTGGAAAACGCCACCCTGGCGGCGGATGTCATCGCCGGTCCCTACGCCCGGCTGCGGCCCGGCGCGGTGCTGCACCAGGGCGCGCGCGTGGGCAACTTTGTGGAAATGAAGAAGGCCGTGCTGGGCCCAGGGGCCAAGGCCAGCCACCTCACCTATCTGGGCGACTGCGAGGTGGGTGCCGGGGCCAACATCGGGGCGGGCACCATCACCTGCAACTACGACGGCGTGAACAAGCACACGACACAAATCGGCGCCGGTGCCTTCATCGGCAGCAACACGGCCCTGGTGGCCCCGGTCACGGTGGGGGAAAAGGCGCTTGTGGGCGCTGGCTCGGTCATCACCAAGGATGTTCCCGAGGGCGGGCTGGCCATAGCGCGCTCCAAACAAACCAATCTTGAGCGCCGTGGCCGCAAGCCTTGATTTCGGCGCCGGAAGTGGTTACGTAGCAAGCATGGAACTTATCGAAAAGTTGGAAGCGCGTTTTGGGGAACTCCTGGGGCGCGTGCATCAACTCGAAGAGGACAACCGGGAGCTTGCCGCCCAACTTGAGGCGGAGCTTGGCAAAAAGCGGGAAGTCCAACAACGCATCGAGGCCCTTCTTGAGAAGGTGCAGGCTTCGCTGGACTAACGGACTGCCCCCATGCCGCGCTATACCATCACGGTCAACGGGCTGGAGCTCTCGTTCAAGACGGATGCGGATGAAAACCGCATCAAACAAGCCCAATCCCTGCTTGAGGAACGCTTTGCGGACCTGAGCAAGGATGGTCGGTATATCAGCAGGGAGAAATTGCTCACCCTGCTCGCACTCGGGATGGCTGACGACTATCTTGAGGTTCGCCGGAAGCTTGCAGGCCTGGAGGCCCGCATGCAGGAGCTTTTGGAGAGGCAACAATAGGCCGGCAACACGGCCTTGCGCATAGGAGAAAGCAGGAATTACCCTGGGGAGTTTGTGATTGTTCTTGAGTTCTTGAGCCAATACGTTCCCAAAGGGATCCGCCAGAGCACGCCCGTGTGCACGCCCGCCTTGGTGCGGGGAGCCTGACGGCGAGCCGGAGGAGCCCACCTCGTATAACGAGGTTCAAAACTCCAAAAACAACACGGCGCCCTGGGGCTTATTGCAAGCCCCCGCCTAGGGTATGGTTCACAGGGGCAACGCAAAACTGCAATCTTCGCCGCATCCAGTCCACACAGCCCTCCAGTAAGCTCCTAATAAGGTTCGCAACGTGCTTTATGCGCCCGCTGGGACGGTCTTCCCCCGCGCGCGCACGCTCAGGCCCGTACGGCCTGTCCATATAACCTTCTAGGAGCAGCGCATGATAGAATCCAGCCTGTTGCTCATCGCCATGGACGCCGTGGCCCTTTTCGTGGGTCTGGCGGGTGGCTACTACTTAAGCACCTACATCAGCAAAAAACGGCACCTGGATGCCCAGAACCTTGCCCAGCGCATTGTGGAGGAGGCCCGCAAGGAGGCCGAGGCCACGAGAAAGGAGGCTTGGCTCCAAGCCCAGGATGAAATTTTCGCCCTCAAGAAAGAGCAGGAGCACGAGTTCAAGGACCGCGAACATACGCTGAAGCGCGAGCAGTCCCGCCTGCAGGAAAAGGAAGAGCGCCTGGAGAGCAAGCTTGAGAAGGTTGCCCAGAAGGAGTCCGGCGTTGTTGAGCTGGAGATGCGCCTGATCAAGCAGGAAAAGAGCCTGGCCGAGAAGGAAGAGGCGCTGAGCACCGCCGCGGACGTGCACGAGCGCAAGCTGCAGGAGATTTCCGGCCTCACCGTTGAGGAAGCCAAGGAGCGCCTCATGGGCGAGGTCGAATCGCGCACCCGCCACGAGGCCGCGCGCATGATCCGCAACATCGAGACCGAGGCCAAGGAAGTGGCCAGCAAGAAGGCCAAGGAGATCCTCTCCCTGGCCATCCAGCGCTACGCGGGCGACTACGTCTCCGAGCAGACCGTGACCGCCGTGGCCCTGCCCAGCGAGGAAATGAAGGGCCGCATCATCGGCCGCGAGGGCCGCAACATCCGCGCCCTGGAGGCCGCCACCGGCGTCGATCTCATCATCGACGACACCCCGGAGACCGTCGTGCTCTCCGCCTACAGCCCGCTGAAGCGCGAGGTGGCCAAGCAGGCCCTGGAGCGCCTCATCCACGATGGTCGCATCCACCCCGCCCGCATCGAGGACATCGTGCGCAAGGTGGAGCAGGAAATGGACGTGAAGCTGCGCGAGATCGGCGAGCAGGCCACCTTCGACGTGGGCGTGCACGGCATCCATCCGGAGCTCGTGCGTCTGCTTGGCCAGCTGCACTACCGCACCAGCTTCTCCCAGAACGTGCTGCAGCACAGCATCGAGGTGGCCTTCCTGTGCGGCATCATGGCCGCGGAACTGGGCCTGGACGAGAAGATGGCCAAGCGCGCGGGCCTGCTGCACGACCTGGGCAAGGCCGTGGACCACGAGGTGGAGGGCCCCCACGCCCTCATCGGCGCGGACCTGGCCAAGAAGCACGGCGAAGTGCAGGAGATCATCCACGCCATCCAGGCCCACCACGAGGACATCGCCCCGCAGACCGCCATCGCCACCCTGGTGCAGGCGGCGGACAGCCTCTCCGGCGCGCGCCCCGGCGCCCGCAAGGAACTGCTTGAGAACTACGTCAAGCGCCTGGAGGACCTGGAAGGCATCGCCACCAGCTTCGGCGGCGTCACCAAGGCCTACGCCATCCAGGCTGGCCGCGAGGTCCGCGTCATGGTCGACGCCGACCGCGTGCCCGATGAGCAGACCTACCTGCTGGTGAAGGACATCGCCACCAAGATCGAAGACAACATGACCTACCCCGGCCAGATCCGCGTCACGGTCATCCGCGA
>JAVBYL010000099.1 GCA_030824035.1 Humidesulfovibrio sp. | reverse complement strand
GGGCCGGAGGGCGTGAGCCAGGCCACCACCTCGGCGGTGGTCACCTCCTGCGTGCTCATCCTCCTGGCGGACTACATTCTCACCTCGCTGTTGTTCTAGGGCAGAGGTACTGATGCAGGATTCAACACCGGACATCCGCCTGGAAGGGCTCACCATCGGCTACGGCAGCGTCGCCGTGGTCAGCGGCATCGATGTGACCCTGCCCGGCGGCAAGATCTCCGTCATTCTGGGTGGCTCCGGCTGCGGCAAGTCCACCTTGCTCAAGCATATTTTGATGCTCCAGCCGCCCCTGGGCGGGCGCATCAGCGTGGGCCAGCACGACCTGACCAAGCTGGACCGCCGGGGCATGCACTGCCTGCGCCAGCGCATGGGCGTGCTGTTTCAGGACGGTGCGCTGCTCGGCTCGCTCACCCTGGGCGACAACGTGGCCCTGCCCCTGCGCGAGCACACCAGGCTGAACGAGAAAGACGTGCGCGAGCGCGTGCTGGCCAAGCTCGGCCTCGTTGGGCTGGCGGAATTTTACGACTATTACCCCAACGAGCTCTCCGGCGGCATGCGCAAGCGCGCCGGGCTGGCCCGGGCCATGGTCATGGACCCGCCGCTGTTGTTCTGCGACGAGCCCACCAGCGGCCTGGACCCCGTTACCGCCGCGGAGCTGGACCAGCTGCTGCTGGAGCTCAAGGGCCGGTTCGACATGACCATGGTGGTGGTGAGCCACGACCTGGACAGCATGCACACCATCGCCGACCACGTTGTGGTGCTGGGCGAGGGCCGGGTGCTGTTCAACGGCGGGCTGGAGGAGCTGAAGGCCACGCAGGACGAGTACCTGCGCCGCTTCCTGGACCGCAAGGCCCAGGAGCGCACCAGCCCCAGACTCACCCTGCCGCCGCTGGATTTCAAACTGATGAAACGCGACTGTTCCCAGTACCTGGGCGAGGAAAGCTAACAACCGCCCGGAAGTGAGGTGCATATGAAGAAGTATTCCAAGGAAACGCAGGTGGGCATCTTTGTCATTCTGGGTTTTCTGGCCATTGCCTACATGAGCGTGAAGCTGGGCAACGTGCACTTGTTCTCGGACGACCACTACGCCATCAAGGCGCGCTTCAACGATGTAACGGGGCTCAAGGTGAACGCTCCGGTGCAGATGTATGGCGTGGAGATGGGCTTTGTGGACGCCATCGGCATCGACTCGGCCTCCGGCATGAGCGAGGTGACGCTGAAGATCCGCAAGGACATCCAGCTCACCAATGACACCATCGCCTCGGTGAAGACCAGCGGCCTCATCGGCGACAAGTACATCAAGCTTTCGCGCGGCGGCGGCGACGCCATTGCGGCCGGGGCGATCTTGCGTGACACGGAATCGTCTATTGACCTTGAGGAATTAATCAGTAAATATGTTTTCGGCGGCGTGTAGACTCCGCCTATATCATGGGGTGAGCAGGGTGTTTTGCATGAAAAAATTGACCAATATCCTCGGCGCCTTGGCGCTTGTTGTTTGTTTTGCCTCCGTGGCCTTGGCCGGGGAGCCGCAGGACCGTTTGAAAGCCGGCATCGACAACGTCATCACTATTTTGTCCGATGCGGGCCTCAAGGCCGCGAACAAGCGCACCGAGCGCCAGAACAAGCTGCGCGCCGTGGCGGACACCTTCTTCGACTGGCGCGAGCTTTCGCGCCGCGCCGCCGCCGAGAACTGGGCCAAGTTCTCCCCCAAGCAGCAGGAAGACTTCGTGACCACCTTCTCCGAGCTGTTGCAGAAGACCTACATTCGCAAGCTGGAGAAGTATAACAACGAAAAGGTCAACTACCTGAAAGAGCAGATCGAGGGTGACCAGGCCTTCATCAACACCCAGGTGCAGATGAAGGACAAGAGCATCCCCATCAACTACATCATGATCAAGCGCGAGAAGTGGCTTGTGTACGATGTGTTTGTCGAAGGCGTGAGCCTGGTGAAGAACTACCGCACCCAGTTCGCCAAGATCCTGTCCAAGGACTCCCCTGAGGAGCTTCTGCAGCGCATGAAGGACAAGATCAAGGCCATAGACAACGGCCAGAACGTCGACGACAAGGTCGGCGGCTAGGCGCCACGGCGCCCTCGGCCCCGGTCACGCATCCGTAAAAAAGGCGGCAGACAGCATGCACCTCATGACCCGCATCCTCGCTCCGGCGGCCCTTGTGCTCCTCTTGTGTGGATCGGCATTCGCGGCCAACATCGAGACCGCGACCCCGACGACCCCGGCCCAGGCCGAGTCCATGAAGACCGAGCTTGCCCCCAGCCAGACCCTGCTGGCCTATGGCGACGAGGACATCTGGGACGAGAACGGCCAGCTCATCAAGCGCACGCACGGCGCCAAGACGGAGACCCCGGGCGACCTCGCCGCCCAGACCCCGGACCCCCTTGAGGGTTGGAACCGCATGTGGTTCGGCTTCAACGACAAGCTGTACTTCTGGGCCTTGAAGCCCGTTGCCCAGGGCTATTCCACCGTCATTCCGGAGCGCCCGCGCATCTGGGTCCGCAACTTTTTCCACAACCTCATGTACCCCGTGCGCTTCACCAGCCTCATGCTGCAGGGCAAGTTCGACGCCGCCGCGGTGGAAACCTCGCGCTTCATCGGCAACACGGCCTTCGGCCTGGGCGGCTTGGCGGATGTGACCAGCGACAACAAGACCTTCCGTCCCATCCCCTCCACCGAGCAGGACCTTGGCCTGACCTTCGGCTACTGGGGCGCGGACAACGGCATGTACCTTGTGTGGCCGTTTCTCGGCCCCTCCTCCGCGCGCGACACCGTGGGCTATGTGGGCGACCATTTCCTGACGCCCACCACCTACATCCACCCCTGGTACTGGTCTGTGGCCGCCAAGGGGTACGACAAGGTCAACGCCATCTCCTTCCGCATCGGCGACTATGAGGCCGTGAAGGAAGCGTCCCTCGATCCTTACGAGGCCGTGCGCGACGGCTACCTGCGCATGCGCTTCAAGAAGATGAACGACTAGGCTCCGGCCAGCGGCGAATCAGGAACATCGACCATGCGTTTGGCCGTCCTTTCCGATTCGCACATCTCCGGCCCGGATGCACGCTTCCAGGCCCTGTATGAACGGCATCTCGCTCAGGCGGATGCCGTTCTGCATTGTGGCGACATGGTGGGCGCGGACCTGTACCACTACCTCGCCTCGCACCCGAAGTTCCTTTGTGTGCGCGGGAACTGCGACCACTTTTTGCTGAACCACGACCTGCCCGCCACCCTGAGCGCCACCCTGGAGCTTCCCGGCGGCAAGGTGCTGCGCATCGGCATGGCCCACGGCTGGGGCGAACGCTCCACGGTGTGGAAGCGCGTGGCCGAGACCTTCCCCGGCCACGACCTCATCTGCTACGGGCACACCCATCGGCGCGACTGGTCGGAGCACGAGGGCACGCGCCTGCTCAACCCCGGCAGCGTCATGGAGGGCTCCCTGGCCCTGCTGGACGTCGCCGAGGATGGCGCCATGACCTGCCGCTTCGTGGACCTGGACAGCTAAGCCCCTCAATCGTCCGCCCAGAGGCCTGCGCGCCAGGCAAGGAGTCTCCCTGCGAGGCAGCGCCTTCAGTCCGCCAGGCGGATCGTGAGCCAGTCGTTCAGCGTGGCGCTGTTGGCGCTGGCGCTGGCGCGCCCGTGCGCCCAAGCTTCAGCAGGCCGTTGGTCAGCGCAGTGCCAAGCAGCACCAGCGCGCCGCCCGCCAGGGTGGCCAGGCCGACGGATTCCCCCAGGAACAGCGCCCCCCAAAGCACCCCGAACACCGGGATGAGGAAGGTGACGGACAGGGCGCGCGTGGGGCCGCAGTCGCGGATGAGCCGGAAGTACAGCAGGAAGGCCGCGCCGGTGCAGACGACGCCCAGCGCGCTCACCGCGCCCCATTGCAGGGGGCTTGGTGCCTGGCGGATGGGCAGCGCGAGGACCAGGGGCACAAGCAGCAGCGTTGCCGCCCAAAGGCTGCCGTGGGCCAGGGTCAGGGGCTCCAGCGAAACCTTGGCCCAGCGCGTGTACGACCCGGCGATGCCGTAGCAGGAGGCGGCGAGCAGGGCAGCGCCCAGGGGCACGAGGCTTATGGCCGCGCCGGTCGTCAGGCTGCCGCCCACAATGACGCAGACCCCGCCGATGCCAAGCGCCTGGCCCAGCAGCGCCTCCCGCGAGACGGGCGTGCGCAGCCACAGCGCGGCGATGAACGTGCCGAAGATGGGCGAGGTGGAGTTCATGATGGACAGGAGCGACGCGCTGAGGCTCTGCGCCGCATAGGCGAACAGGGTGAAGGGCAGGGCGGAGTTGAATAGCCCGATGAACAGGAAGTGCTTCCACTGCCCGCGCTCCAGCCGCGCCTGGCCCAAGGCCCGGCACACCAGCCACAGGAACACGGCGGCAATGCCCATGCGCAGGCAGATGAGCGCCGCGGGGCCAAAGGCCGGCACGCCGATGCGCATGAACAGGAACGAGCCGCCCCAAATGGCGGCAAGGCTGACGAGACGGAGGAGATTCGCGGCGTCCATGGGGGTGGGCCTCCTTGCGGGGCAAGCAGTACCCTGATTGCAGGCGGCAGGCCAATCGTATTCTCGGAAGGGTCCATCACAAAGCCGGATGAACCGCCCGGCGTGCTGTATGGCTCCTGCGCACAGCCAGCTACATGCCGACGAATTCCTTCTTGGCGGCCAGCACCTTGCGCAGGTAGTTTCGCGTTTCCTGGGCGGCGTGGCGGGTCACGATGGTCTCGTACACCTGCATGGGCGGCCTGGTGTTGATGGCGGCGAGCGCCTTGGTCCTGTCGGCGCTGAAGGTCTTGAGCAGCGCCCCGGCACCGCCGTTGTACGCGGCTATGACGCAGTACTCCCGCGAGATTCCCTCGCCGATGCCCGCCAGGTAGCGCGTGTCCAGCATGTGCAGGTACGCGGTGCCGAACATGATGTTGTTCTCCGCGTCGAACAGGTAGGCCTTGCTCGGTTCGCTCCGCTTGCCGGTGAGGAAGGCCTGCACGTCCGCTCCGGCGGTTTGCGGCACCACCTGCATCAGCCCCACGGCGGGCACGCTGTTGATGGCGTAAGGGTTGAAGTCGCTTTCCACGCGGATGATGGCGTACACGAGGTTGCGGCTGACGCCGAAGCGGCGCGAAGCCTGCTCCACGTAGGGCCGGAACTTGGCCGCGCGCACCTGCATGTGGTCGGCGATCATGGGGATGACCACGAAGCTCACGGTTTTGCCGCCCACCTCGGCCGGGCGGTGCTGCACGCTGGTTTCCAGCGCCTGCCGGGCAAAGGCCTCGGCCTGTTCCTCGGTGCGGATGTCCCGGCCTTGGGCGTCCTTCACCTCGCCCAGCAAAAAGGGCTTGCCGCCCAACTGCACCGGCCCGGCGGAGTAAAGATCCACGGCCCTGGGGTCGTAGGGGGTCAGCAGGGTGGTGACCAAGGCCTCGCGCAGGCTCTTGTGCGGGGTGTCCTGGTCCAGCGTCTCCACAATGATGCGGCCGTTCTCGAAGTCCACGCTGGCGCGGGACAGGTAGTTCTGCGTGTACTTCACGTACTGCTTGGGCTGGGCCTCGCGCGCGTCGCCCTGGCCCCAGGTGCCGCCCACGGCCTTGCGGAAGCTGGCCAGGATGCCCTTGAAGCGCTTGTAGTCGGCCTCGATGGCGCTGGGGTTGGTGGCGTAGCGGATGGCCTTGCTGCGCGCCATGCCCACGGCGGCGCTGGTGTCGCCGCTGGCGATGCGCGCGATGTTCACCGCATCGGAGGTGGAGCAGGAGGACAGCAGCAGGGCCAGGGTCGTGCCCAGAAGGATGCTGAAAATCGCTGTTGCGCGCCGGGTCATGGTTGCCCTTCCCTGGAAGCCGCGCCAGCCAGGAGGCGGGCCTCGCGCAGGTATTTGGCGGCCAGGGCCCCGTCGCCGCAGTGCTCGGCCCAGTGCAGCCAAAGCAGGCGCAGGGCGCGCGCGCGGTGCGGGTCCGGGTGGGAAAGCCGCGTGCCGGGCAGGCCGCCATCGAGGCCTTGGCGCAGCAGGTTCGTCAGGGCTGCGGCGCAGTGGGCGGGTCTGTGGGCGGCGTCGACGCATTGACGCCCGGCCAGGGCCATGGCCTCCCGCCGGGGGGCGTCCGCAAGCAGCAGGCGCGCCTGCCTGGCCGCGTCGGCCTCGTTGTCCGGCTCGTAGGTGGCAAGGTGCACGCCGTCCGTGAACAGCTCGTCCTGCCCGTTGCCGATGCGCGGGGTGAGCAGGCAGGCCCCGCAGGCCAGCGCCTCCATGACGCGGAAGTTCAGGTCGCCGCGCTCGGCGATGTTCAGCACCACCCTGGCGCGCGGGAACAGCTGGGCAAAGTCGCCCCGCGTAACGGCCAGGCCGGGGAACACGCCCGCCAGCCGCCGCAGAAAGTCGCTGCGCCGCGGCGTGGTTTCCGGGTCCACCGTGCCCACGAACAGCAGATCCCACTGCTTCGCGGCCTCGTTGGGCTGGTAGCGGTCCTCGGCAAAGGGCGGCAGCCAGAGCACCCGCTGCGGCGAGAGCTCGGCGGCGAAGCGCGGCAGGTCGCCCTTGAGGCTCACGGCGCAGAGGTCGAAGGCACCGGCATAGAGCGGGTACCAGCCGTGGATGTGGCTGTCGATGCAGTAGAAGGCCGTGAGGCAGGGAAAGCGCTCCACGCCCAGCAGCGGCGGCGGCAGGCTGCGGTCGGTGTACACCACGGCGTCCGGCGCGCCCTGGCAGCGGTCCACGATGTCCTCCCAGGTGAAGGCCCCTGGCGCGGCGAGGGGCAGGCGCACCACGCGGTGGCCCAGCGCCTCCATGCCGTGCTGGAAAAACTGGCCGCCCACCCAGGCGATGGTCAAGGTTCCGTCGCCCATGTTCCTACCTCAGGTGCAGGTACGCGATGAAGTCGTCGATGCCGCTCAAGCGGCAGTCCACGTAGGCGGCGGCGTACTGGGCAAAGGTTTTCGTCGTGGCGTAGCAGCGGTAGGTGGCCTGCGGCCCGCCGTATTCCAGGCCGTAACAGGCCGCCACCTGCGGGTGCACGGGCAGCTCGAAGCCGGTGTAGTCGGCGTGTGGCTGGGGAGGCGCCGCAGGGGGGGCCATGCCGAGGTGGCGCAAAATGGCTGCGGCGGTGCGGGCCAGCAGCTCCGGGCCGGGGTGGTTCACGGTGAGGAAGAGCGGCCGCGTGCGCCAGTGCTCAAGGATAAAGTCCAGATACTTCAGCGGGGTGTGGGCCTCGCGGGCGCGTTCGCGGGCGATGGTCTCCTCCAGCATGGCGGCGAGGTCGTACTTACGTTCCAGGGGCATGGTCAGGTACAGGCGCAGAATCTCCGGTCCGGGCAGGTTCATCTCCAGCAGCCTGTCAAGAAACACGTCGCGGTAGTCGAAACCCGGCGCGCCGGACCACAGCGGCCAGGGCCCCCGGAAGAACATGTTGGGGATGCACAGGCTGGGACACCCGGCGGGCAGGCGCGAAAGCACGGACGCGGAGGACAGCTCGCCCCATTCCGGCCCAAGGTGTTGGTACAGCAGCAGCCCGCAGTGGGCCAGCGCGTCCTCCGGGATTACCTGGCGGGCGTAGTTCAGGTACACGCGCGGCAGGTAGGCGCGGGCGAACTCCGGGCTGGAAAGCAGCGCCGAGGCCAGGGGCTCGCCCTGGCAGTTGGCGTGAATGATGGCGATGCGTTGTTCCACGCGGAGAATTATGCAATGCCCGTGCCGTGTGCTCCCCATAATGCGCCTCTTGAAAAGCTCCGGGGATTGGGCTACCAGTGCAGGCACACCGAGCGGACATCTCGGAACACGGTGCGATTCCGTGGCGGTCCCGCCGCCGTAACCGGGGACGGGGAGAGACACAGGGCTTTTGTGCCCGGCCACTGTCGGGGAGCACCCCGGCGGGAAGGCCGTCTCCCCCGGCTGATCCGGAAGCCGGAAGACCTGTCCGCATTGGTTTTTTCCAGGAACGCGATGGCAAAGGGTTCCGGCTGGCGTACGTGCGCCCGCCGGAACTTTTTTTTGGCGCCCGCGAAAGGCGTCCCCGCGCTCCAACACGCTTTCATTGCAGGAGTTCCCATGCGCACACAACTCGACGCCGTCCTCGCGGCCATCACCCCCGTGGACCGTTCCCTCGCACCCGCTGGTCAGGCCCACCTGGACAACCTCACCAAGCCCCAGGGCAGCCTGGGCCGCCTGGAGGAGCTGGCGCTCCAACTGTACCTGGTGCAGGGCGGCCAGGCCCCCCAGGCCGATCCCTGCCGCGTGTACACCGTGGCGGGCGACCACGGCGTGGTGGAGGAGGGCGTGAGCCTGTTTCCGCAGGAGGTCACCCGGCAGATGGTGCTGAACTTCGTGGGCGGCGGGGCCGGCATCAACGTGCTGGCCCGCACCTCCGGGGCGCAGTTGTACGTGGTGGATGCGGGCTGCCTGGGCGGTAGCTTTCCGGAGCACCCCAACCTCATCCAGGGCAAGGTGGCCCAGGGCACGGCGAACATCGCCAAGGGCCCGGCCATGACGCGCGAGCAGTGCGTGCAGGCGCTGATGCTCGGCGTGGACCTGGCCGACCGCGCCCAGGCCGCCGGGGTTCGCGTGCTGGGCACCGGCGACATGGGCATCGGCAACACCACGCCCTCCACGGCGCTGTACTGCGCCTACCTGGGGCTGGACCCGGCCAACATGACCGGCCCGGGCACCGGCCTGGACAAGCAGGGCGTGAGCCGCAAGACCGAGGTCATCCGCACGGCCCTGGCCGTCAATGCCGCCGCCGTGGCCGGTGGCGATCCCCTGGACATCCTGGCGGCCCTGGGCGGCCTGGAAATAGCCTGCCTGGCGGGCCTGATTCTGGGCGGCGCCAAAAATCGCCAGCTGGTGTGCGTGGACGGGTTCATCTCCACGGCGGCCTGCGTGGCGGCCTGGAAGCTGTGCCCTGCCACGGCGGACTACACGGTGCTGGCCCACGCCTCGGCCGAGCCGGGCCACAAGTACGCGGTGGAAAAAATGGGCAAGGCCCCGCTGCTGCACCTGGGCCTGCGCCTGGGCGAGGGCACTGGCGCGGCCATCGCCATGTATCTGCTGCGCTCCGCCGCCGCCATCTACAACGACATGGCCTCCTTCGCCTCCGCCGGGGTCAGCGAGGCCCAGGGCTAGCGCCCGCCGCCATACCTTCCAAGCAATACAACCGGCCAGCCACGTAAAAAGGCCCGGAACAGCGCAGTGCTGGTCCGGGCCTTCGTGTTTTCGTCGGCGGCTATGACTTTCCGGCGGGTTTGAGGCGCACGGCCGTGCCGTAGCAGGAGTAGTACTTGTCGCCCTCGGGGTGGAAGGCCACGGTCTCGCGGTAGCCCAGAATGGCGTCGGCGTTCACTTCCAGGGCCTGGGCGATGAGGCCGTAAAAGGCGTTGTCGAAGTTGTAGCTGCGGCACACGATGAGCCCGAAGGTTCCCAGGGCCTCGCGGCCCGGCACGGAGTCGATGGTGACGATCTTGAAGCGCCCGGCCATGTAGTGGTCCTTGGCATGGGAAAGGCGCGGATCGGACTTGGTGTCTTCCTCGACGGGCTTGGCCTTGCGGCTGCCGCTGTTGAACAGGGCCATGCGTCCTCCTGATGCGGTCGGTGTGCGCTTTTCGGCGTACGCTTTTCGGTGTGCGTCTGCCACTCTGCTGCTGGCAACGCTGAAGCGCGGGTACGACCTCCCTTGGAGGGAATGTCTCGCACCCGCGCCACCCTAGCGCATCCGGCACCCCGGTATCAAGGGGCTTGTTGCTGCTGAAGTTGCTGCTGAATTGGAACCTGAGCCCGGCCTGTGCCCTACGGCTCCACCTCCACCACGAAGGCCTCGTCCCAGTTCAGCAGGTTGGCGGCGGTTTTGCGGATGTCCTCCGCGCTCACGGCCTGGGCGGCGTCCACCAGTTGGCGTCCCGCCTCGCGCGGGAGCCCGGCCACCAGCGCCCCGGCGGCCTCGCCGCTGCGCGACATCAGCGATTGCCTGTCCTGGTAATACTCGCCGGAGAGGACGTTCTTGGCGCGGGTGAGCTCCTCCACCGGCAGGGGGCTGGCCGCAAGCGCCGCCGCGGCCTTCTTGAAGCCCTCATAAGACTGCTGCTTTTTGTCCGGGTCCGTGCCGATGTAGAAGGCCAGGAAGCCCGCGCGCATGCCTTGGCTCAGGAAGGCCGTGACCGTGTAGCCCAGGCCCTGCTTGTCGCGCAGGTCGCGGAACAGCAGGCCGCTTTGGCCCGCCAGGGCGGCGCGCAGCACCGAGAGCCTGGCGCTGGCTTCCAGGTTCTCACGGCCGGGGGTTTTGAAGATGACGAACAGGTGCGACTGGTTGCGCCCCGGCAGATGCATGGTCTTGGTGGTTTTGGCGTTCCAGGCCGGGGTGACCAGCTGGTAGCGCTGGCTGGCGGTGGCGAGCTCCTTTTCCAGGCCCGTGGCGAAGGCCGTCATGGCGGCCTCGTCGAACTGGCCGCACACCGAGAGCACAAAGGGCTGCCGCGACTGGCGCGCCCAGAACTCGCGGGCCTGGGTTTCCGTCAGGGCGGCCACGCGCTGCGGCTGGCCCAGGCGCTGGTAGCTGTGCGGGGCCGAGCCGTACAGGATGCCCGGCAGGTTGCGGAAGGCCAGGCCCAGGGGCTGGTCTTCGCCGCGCTTGATGGCGTTGAGCTGATCCTCGCGGGCGCGGGCCAGCTCCTTGCGGGAGAAGGCCGGGGCGGTCAGGGTCTCGCGGATGAGGCCAAGCATGTCCGCGCTGAAGCGCGTGGGGAATTTGGCGCTCAGTACAAAGCTCTCGGTGCTGGCCCCGGCGCCCAGGCTGGCGGCGCGGTCGGCCAGGAAGTCCTCCACCTCCGTGGCGCTGCGCTTTTGCGTGCCGCGGGCCAGCATGGAGGCGCTGAGCGCGGCAAGGCCCTGCTGGTCGGGCCCGATGAGGCCGTCTCCGCCCAGCCAGGCCATGGAAAGCGCCGTGTAGGGCAGGGTGGCGTCGGGGATCAGCACCAGGGTGCCGCCGCCGGGCAGGGCGATCTGCTTCGTCGCGCCCGTTGTGGCGCTCTGGGCCTGGGCCTGCGCCTTGGCGGCGGGCCAGCGCTTGTTCAGGGTGGCCAGCAGCGGGGCTGTTTCGATGTTCGTGCCCTTGGGGCTCAGGATGACGGTGGCGAGCCTGGCGGGCTGGAAGAACTCGCGGTACAGGGCCGTAAGGTGCGCGCGGCTGGGGGAGGCCAGGCCTTGCAGGTAGTTGGCCTCGCCCTGGGGGCCGCCCTCGAAGAAGTACTGGTGGCTCAGCTTGCCGGAAAGCCCGCCCAGGGTCTCCTTGGCCAGGAACAGCCCGGCCTCGATGTTGGTGCGGGCGCGTGCCAGCTCCTGGTCGGTGATGCTGGCGGGGTCGAAACCGGCCAACTCGGTGGTGAGCTCGTCCCAGAACTGGGGCAGCTTGTCGGCGTCGAGCACGGCGTGCACCATGAGCATGCCCGAGCGCTCCAGGTTGGAGTTGCCCACGGAGATGCTGTCCACCAGGCGCTTTTGGTACTTGAACTTCCTGTGCAGGCGGGAGGTCTCGTCGCCGCCGAGCACCTGGGCGATGAGGTCCAGCCCGGGCATCTTGGCGGAGAGGAAATCCGGAGCCGGGAAGGCGATGCCCAGGTGCACCTTGTTCCAGCTGCCGGGGATGACCTGCATGTGCGGGCCGTCAGGTTTGGACGCGTGGCCGGTATCGGCCAGAGTGACGGCCAGGGTATTGGCCAAGCTCACGGGCGGGCTGATGGGCCGGGTATTGGGGATGGTTCCCAGCAGGCGCTCGGCCTCGGCCAGCACCTGGGCCGGGTCCACCTTGCCCACCACGGACAGCAGCATGTTCTGCGGCTGGTACAGCGCGGCGGTGTAGGCGCGCATGGACTGGCTGGTCACGCCGCGCACGGTGTCGGTGTAGCCGATGATGGGCCACTGGTAGCTTGTGCCCTTCCAAATGACGGCTTGCAGGGCGTGGAACAGGCGGTTGTCCGGGGTGTCCTCGCCGCGTTTGAGTTCGGCCAGCACCACCTCTTTCTCGCTCTCCAGCTCCTTGGGGTCCAGGGTGGGGCGGAAGGTCATGTCCGCAACGACGGAGAGGCCCAGCTTCCATGAGGCGTCGGGCACCTCGACGTAATAGGTGGTGACATCGAAGCTGGTGGAGGCGTTGAGCTCGCCACCCACGCCCTCAATGCGCGAGGCCACCATGCCCGGCCCCATCTGCCCGGCGCCCTTGAACACCATGTGCTCCAGAACGTGGCTTATGCCCGCTTGGGAGGGCGTCTCGTAGCCGGAGCCCGCGTGCACCAGCATGCGGATGTTCACCAGGGGGAAGCGGTCGTCCGGCTTGATGAGCACGCTGAGGCCGTTTTTGAGGCGCACCAGGTGCGGGCCTTCGCCCGTGAGCTGCGGCAGGGACACGGCGGGTGCCTGTGCCGCGGCCACGGCAGCCTTGGCGGCTGCGGGGCGCTTTTTGGCGGCAAGCCCTGCTCCCGGCGCAAGCAGGGTGATGGCCAGAAGCAAAGCGGTGAGGGGGGCCAGTAGGCGGCGCATGGAATCTCCTTCGTCGTGTTGGCGCGGCGGCGCGGGGGCCTGGCCGCGTGGAAGTGCGGATA
>JAVBYL010000097.1 GCA_030824035.1 Humidesulfovibrio sp. | reverse complement strand
ACGTATGGTCCTTTGCGGGGGTGCTCTTGGGGTGATGACAAAGAAGCGTCGGGGCGGCGGGACTGTACCGTCCCACCGCCCCGATATCAAGCAGAGGCGAAGCGCCTATTTTTTCAGCAACTGGGAGATGTCTCCGCCCGCGCCTCCAAAGCCGCCCAGGCCGCCGGAGGCGCTCAGGGTCAGGTTGCTGGAGGCCTCGAGGTACTTGGTTTTCAGCTCCTCGGGCAGCTTCTTGTACTCGTACAGCACATGGGCGGTGGAAATCTCGCCGCTCATCTCGTTTTCAAAGGGATAGCCGAAGGGCAGCAACATCATCTGCACGCCGCCCTGGGAGGGCACGGTCTGAAGCACGGCGGGATCGTTGATGGTCTTGCCGTCCTCGCTCCATTTGCCGAGCACCGTCTCCCCGTTGATCAGCTTCACCAGGCGAATATCATAGGCCATTGGGCACGCTCCTTAAGTATTGGTTGCGCGGAAAGTAGGGGCTCGCCCCCCGCCTGTCAAGGGAAGCCCCCTTGCCCACGCGCCCAAGCGGAGGTATTGCCATACTTGACACCAAACGCTGGAGAGCCCATGTCCCATCCGCTGAGACCCCTCGCCCTACCCGTCCGGCCTATCCTGCCCGTCCTGTTGATCGCGCTTTCCCTTGGCCTGTGCGGCTGCTGGGCCGCGCAGAACTACACGGTGCAAATCAAGATAGACAAGCTGGGCAACTACCAGTGCTTTGCCGAGGGCCTGGCGGTGCACATCCCCACGGCCATGGCCGCGCGCCAGCTGGACAAGGAGCTGAAAAGCGCACCCGGCAAGCCGGAGGAGGCCCAAAAGCGCAAGGACGAGCTGATGGGCAAGTTCAAGGCCGAGATTGCCACCGCCCTGGCGGAAAAACGTGTGCTGGTGCAATACCTGACGGAAGCGGGCATTGGCCGCGCGCGCTTCTCGCTCATCGCCTCCGGCACTTTGGGCGGGCCGGAGATCATCCGCTCGCAGCTGATGGACCCCCTGGCCTTGGCGCGTCATGCCGATGGCAGCATCACCATCCGCATCAAGGACGTGACCCCGCCCAGGAACGCCAGCCTGCTGGCCTTGAAACCCGAGGGCGACATAGCCGTAACCGTGGCGGAAGGCACAGAGGTGCTCGCCACCAACGCCATGCGAAAGCCCTCCTCCCCTGGCGGCGCGTACCGCTGGCGCCTGGAATCGGCCAGCCCGGAGGTCCCCTTCCTGACCATCAAGCTGCCCGCGCAGGCCACCGCAACGCACTGACCGCAAAAAAACACTTGTCCGGCGCGGACATTCGGAGTAATGAAACTCTCCGTCCAGCGTGCTGGACGCCCAAGGGGACGTAGCTCAGCTGGGAGAGCGATGCGTTCGCAACGCATAGGCCAGGGGTTCAATCCCCCTCGTCTCCACCAAAGAGCAAGGCGCTTACGGATGCATGTCCGCAAGCGCCTTTTTCGTGGCCACGGGCCAAACCCGCCAGGGGCATTTGCCCTGCCGCGCGCTTTCCGCTAAAACTTGCTCACGGCCACCCGCGCCACGCCCCAAACCCGGCGCGCCAGGGCCGGAGGAACCCATGCCCGAATCCGACCGCGTCCTGTTCATCGACTACGCCAAGTGCATCGGCTGCGAAAGCTGCGAGGCCGCGTGCAAGTTCATCCACGGCCAGCCGCGCATCAACATGACGCGCACGGCCGGGGGCATCATGGCCCCTGTGTACTGCCGCCACTGCGAAAGCCCCGCCTGCGTGAAGGCCTGCACACGCGGCGCGCTGCTGCCCGCCAAGGACGGAGCCATTCTGCTGACGCCGGTGCTCTGCGCCGGGTGCGAGACGAAGAATTGCGTGCAGGCCTGCCCGTACGGCGGCATTTTCTGCACCGGGCTGGACGAGGCCGTGGCCAAGTGCGACCTGTGCCTGTGCCGCCGCGCCGTGGGCGAGCTGCCCGCCTGCGCGGAGATGTGCCCTTGCGGGGCCATACACTTTGTGACGCGCGGGGAGATGGACGGGCTGATGACCCCGGAGTACGAGGCCGCGCACAAGAAGGTGATGGACCACGTGCGCCCGCCGCTTTCCCTGCTGCGCCCCAAGTAAAGGGAAGCCTCGCCCCACGCAGCTTCATTCAGCGCGCCCCCGGCGATCAGCGCGCCTTCAATCAACGCACCTTCGACCAGCGCACCTTCCTATCAGCGCGCCTTCAGCCCCAGGCTAATGCCCCATGAGCCTGGCGATGAACCCGGTAAACATCAAGTCCAGCGTCATGAGCAGCGTGAGCGCCATGACGATACCCACCGTGCCCCAGGCGATGGTGTTGAACACCGGCCCGTTGACGTACTCCGCCATCAGGCGCTTGTCGTTGATGAGGATGAGCATGAAGATGAGCACGAAGGGCAGCACCGCGCCGTTCACCACCTGCGAAATGTACATGATGGAAATGAGCGGGGCGTCCGGGATGAGGATGACGCCCGCGGACACGGCGATGATGAGGGTGAACAGCCAAAAGAACTGCGGCGCCTCGCGGAAGTCCTTGTCCACCCCCAGCTCCCAGCCCAGCCCCTCGCAGATGTAATACGACGTGGACAGCGGCAGCACGCAGGCCGCGAAAATCGACGCGTTGAACAGGCCCACGGCGAAAAGCCCGGTGGCGTATTCCCCCACCAGCGGTGTAAGGGCCATGGCGGCATCGGCCGCGGTGTTCACTTGGATGCCGGCCTTGAAGATGGTGGCGGCGCAGGCCACCACGATGAAGAAGGCCACCACGATGGCCATGACGCAGCCCACGATGACATCCAGGCGCGAGAAGGCGTAGTTCTCCTTGGTGATGCCCTTCTCCACCACGCTGGCCTGCTGGTAGAACTGCATCCAGGGCGCGATGGTGGTTCCGATGATGCCGATCATCATGGTCACGGAGTCCGGGGTCACCTTCACGTCCGGCACCACCGAGGCCTTCAGCACCGCGCCCCAGTCCGGGCCGGAGACGAAGGCCGCCACGGGATAGGCCACGTACACCAGGCAGGCCACCAGGAACACCTTTTCCACAATGCGGTACGAGCCCTTGACGATGAGCAGCCACACCGCCACTGCCCCAAGGGGCACGGAAATGTATTTGCTGACGCCGAAAAGCTCCATGCTGGCGGCGATGCCCGCGAACTCGGACACGGTGTTGCCCAGGTTGGTGAGCAAAAGCGCGATCATGACATAGAAGGTGATCTTGACGCCGAAGCGCTCGCGGATGAGGTCGGACAGGCCCTTGCCGGTCACCGCGCCCATGCGCGCGCACATCTCCTGCACCACGATGAGCGCGATAGTGGTCGGCAGCATCATCCAAAGGAGCGAGAGCCCGAACTGCGCCCCGGCCAGGGAATAGGTGGTGATGCCACCCGCGTCGTTGTCCACATTGGCGGTGATGATGCCCGGGCCAAGGAGCGCCAGGAACAGGAACACGTTGCGGCGGTTGAACTTGCGCAATGGCGCGATGAAGCGGGCGGCGGTCATGGGTGGAGCCTTTGAGCCTAGAATTTACGCGTAGCCTTGTACTGCTTCCAGCGCAGCGCAAAGGGCAAAAAGTGCTCCATGATGTCGTCGGCCGAGACGATGCCGGCCATCCGCTCGTCCTCTTCCAGCACGGGCACGGCGGCCAGCTTGTACTGCACCACCAGCTCCAGCACGTCCTCCAGCCTCGAGTCCACCTGCACGGTCTTGGGGTTGCGGCTCATCAGCTCAGCCACGGGGGTATCGCCGGGGGAAAGCAGAATGCGCTTGAGGCTCGTCACCCCGTGCAGCCGTTCCTCGGCATCGAGCACGAAGATGTAGTAGATGCTGTCGATGTCCGCCCCCATCAGGCGCACCTGGTCGAGGGCATCGTCCACCGTGGCATCGGGCGCGACGAAGAGATACTCATTGTTCATCAGACCGCCGGCGGTGTCGTCCTCGTGCTCCAAGAGCTCCTGCACCTTCTCCGCGTCCTCGGGGTCCATGTGCGAAAGCAGCTCCTGGGCCTTCTCCTCGGTCAGCTCGGCCAGCACGTCGGCGGCTTCGTCCGGAGGCATCTCCTCCAGCACATCGGCGGCCTGGGAGCTTTCCATTTGGCTCAGCACGCGGCTGGAGTCCTCGGGCTCCATCTCGCCAAAGGCCTCGCCAGCGGCCTCCATGTCCAGGGAGTTCAACACCGCCGGAATGTTCTGGGCGGGCAGCTGGGAAATGATGTGCGCAAGGTCCGCCGGGTGCAGGTCGGAGAGCTTGTCGCGGGTGATGGTGAGAGTGAGGCGCGAAAGGTTCATACCCAGGGGCTGCACGAACACCCAGCCGATTTCACGGCGCGGCAGGGGCTTGTGGAAAATTTCGCCGAGCTTGTCCCAGGCCTGGAGGTAGCCCAGGCGGCGCAGAATGCCGCGGAAGCCCACATCAACGGCGCTGACGCACAGGTTCTCCTGGAACAGCATGAGGCGGATGTCGTTGACGCGCACCACCCTGGCCCCATCCACGTCCACGATCTGCTTGTCCAGAATGTCGCGGCGCACCAGGATCTCGTCGTCGCATTCGGCCAGCTCGGGCAGGGTGTTTCCCTCGCCCCGCAGCGAAACCACCACGCGGTTGAACAGGGCAAGGTCCTGCCAGGCCACGCGGCGCACCACTCCGCCCTTCTTCACCAGCACATGCGACACCACCGGCAAGGGGTCGCCGGGGCTCATGGCCACGTCCCAAAGCCGCCCGATTTCCCGGCCGGAATGGCTGATGACCGGTCGGTCGAGGACATCGCTCAGAAAGATGTCGCTGGCTGGCTGGGACATGGCCCCTCCCGAACGCTGTGGAGCGAAATGCAAACGCCAAAAACCGGCAGCCCGCAAGTGCGGACTCCGGCAACCGGGGGGGCCGCCGCGCATGGAGGCCGGGAGTGTGGACTCCCGGCGGCGGCACGGCGGCGCGCTATTTCTTCGTTTCTGTGGTCTGCGTGGTCTGGGTGGACTGGGCGGGCTGGTCGGCAACGCCGTCCAGGCCCTTGCGCAGCTCGCGGATGCTCTTGCCAATGCTGGCGCCGAGCTGGGGGAGCTTACTGGGCCCGAAGAAGATCAGGGCAATGACCACGACCAGGAGCAGGTGCATGGGCTGGAAAAGCTGTCCGAACATGGCGTTTCCTCCTTGTTCCCGTGGAGCGGGCGGCGCGAGGCCACGGCCGGGTCCAGGGGAGGTAATGCGCCGGTTTCCCGGCGTCATCCGGTTCGGTGTGTCGATCGAAACGTATCCGCTAAAGATGCATTGTATCGTACCGGAAACGCCGCCGCAAGGGCCATGCGCAATTCGGCTTCACACGCTTGCCAGCCCTTACAGCGAACCGTCGCCACCGTCAAGACGCATTTTCAGGTGCTGGTAGGCCTTGGCCGTGGCCACGCGCCCGCGCGGGGTGCGTTTGATGAACCCGCACTGAATGAGGAAGGGCTCGTAAATGTCCTCGATGGTGCGCGATTCTTCCGAGCAGGCCACGGCGATGGTCTTGACGCCCACCGGCCCGCCGCTGAACTGGTTGACGATGAGCGAGAGGATTTTCCGGTCCATCTGGTCCAGGCCGTAGGGGTCCACGTCCAACTTGTCGAGGGATTCCTCGGCCAGCTGCTTGTCCACCACGGCGGTTCCCTGCACCACGGCGTAGTCGCGCACGCGGCGCAACAGCCGCCCGGCAATGCGCGGGGTGCCGCGCGAACGCTTGCCGATGGCCCAGGCCCCCTCCTCCGTGATGCCGATGCCCAGAATCTTCGCCGCCCGCGTCACAATGCGAGAGAGCTCCTCAGGGGCGTAGAACTCCAGCCGGAACACGCAGCCGAAGCGGTCGCGCAGGGGCGAGGTCAAAAGGCCGATGCGCGTGGTGGCCCCCACGAGGGTGAAGGGCTCCAGGTCGATCTTGACCGTGCGTGCCCCGGGCCCCTGGCCGATGATGAGGTCGATCTTGTAGTCCTCCATGGCGGGGTACAAAATCTCCTCCACGCTGGCGGGCATGCGGTGGATCTCGTCGATGAACAGGATGTCGTGGCGGGAAAGGTTGGTGAGGATGGCCGCAAGGTCGCCCACGCGCTCCAGCACGGGGCCGCTGGTGGAAACCATGCTCACGCCCAGCTCGCTGGCCATGATCTGGGCCAGGGTGGTTTTGCCCAGGCCGGGGTTGCCGGAAAAAAGCGTGTGGTCCAGGGCCTTGCCGCGCTCCCTGGCGGCCTGGATGAACACCGACAGGTTGGCGCGCACATCGTCCTGGCCGATGAAGTCCGACAGCTGCTGCGGGCGGACGGTGTCGTCCTGAGCCGGGAGCTTGGGGGCCTGCCCGGTCATGACTTGGCCGCCGCGATCTTCTTGAGCGCCACGCGGATGGCCGAGGGCGCGTCGATGTCAGGCTCCGCCTCAAAAATCTCCCTCACCATGGGCCGGGCCTCCTCCTCGGTGTAGCCGAGGGCCTTCATGCCCGCCAGGGCGTCGGAATACTCCCCGCGCGGCGCGTCCTGCGGGGTTCCGGCCAGCATGGGCCCGGTCTTGATGCCAGCCACCTTGTCGCGCAGCTTCCACATGATCTCGCGCGCGCTCTTGGGGCCGATGCCGGGCACCGTGGCCAGCATGTCGGCATCCTCGCGCAGCACCAGCTCGCGCAGATGCTCCGGGGAAAAGTGGGAAAGGATGGAGAGGGCCTTCTTGGGGCCCAGCTTGTCGATGCCGATGAGCAGGCGGAAGAGGTCGCGTTCGTCGCGGGTGAGGAAGCCGTAAAGGTCCAGGGCTTCCTCGCGCACGATGAGATGCGTGTGGAGCTGCAACTCGCCGCCCTTCCCCGGCAGGCCCACCAGCGCGGTGGAGGGCAGGGCCAGCTCGTAGCCCACTCCGCCAGGGGTGACGAGGACGCAGCCCTTGCCGGTGACCTCGAGCAGACGGCCTTCGATGTATGCGATCATGCGCCCCCCGCCAGTTTGCGCATTCTGCGCTGGTTGAGGTGGCAGATGGCCACGGCCAGGGCGTCGCTGGCGTCCAGGGCCCAGTCCGGCTTGCGCAGGCCCAGAATCTGCGCCACCATGAAGGCGACCTGCTCCTTTTCCGCCCGGCCCGCGCCCACCAGGGTCTTTTTCACCAGGGTGGGCGCATAGTCGGCCACGGTGAGCCCCGCCACGGCGCAGGCGGCCATGGCCGCCCCGCGCGCCTGCCCCAGCTTGATGGCCGAGCCGGGGTTCTTGGCGACAAAGACGCTCTCGATGGCGGCCTCGGTGGGGCCGTGCGCGGCGATGAGCTCGGCCACGCGGCTGTAGATGGTTCCCAACCGCGCGGCCATGTCGCCGCCGCTTGGGGTGCGTATGGTGCCCACGGCGATGAGCTCGGCGCGGCCAGACGACTCGCGCACCACCCCGTAGCCCGTCACCTGGCTCCCGGGGTCCAGGCCCAGCACCGCCACGGGCGCGCTCATGCTACCCCAGCTCTTCCATTATTTCGTCCGTGAAGTCGGCGGTGACGTACACGGCCGAGACGTCCTCGTTCTCTTCCAGGTTCTCCATGAGCGTCATGACCTTTTTGGCCGTGGCGGCGTCCACCGGAGTCAGGTTCTTGGGAATCATGGTCAGCTCGGAGTTCTCGGGGGTTATGCCCGCGTCCTCGAAGGCCTTTTCCACGGCGGAGTAGTTCTCCGGCTCCACGCGAACCTCGATGCTCTCCTCCTCGGCCACCACGTCGTCGGCACCGGCCTCCAGCGCCACTTCCATGATCTGGTCCTCGGTGTACTTGGTGGCGTCGAAGCTCAGCACGCCGCGCTTGTCGAACATCCAGGCCACGCTGCCGGGCTCGCCCATGTTGCCGCCAGCCTTGCCGATGATGTGGCGCACTTCAGCGATGGTGCGGTTCTTGTTGTCCGTGGCCACCTCAACCAGCATGGCCACGCCGCCGGAGGCATAGCCTTCGTACATCATCTCAAAAACTTCGCCGCCGGCAAGCTCGCCCGTGCCCTTCTTGATGGCCGTCTCGATCTTGTCGTTGGGCATGTTGCAGGCCTTGGCCTTGGCGATGACAGCGCGCAGGCGGGCGTTGAGCGCGGGGTCGCCGCCGCCCTTGGCCGCAAGGATGATATCCTTGGTGACCTTGGTGAACACCTTGCCCTTCTTGGCATCGGTTTTTTCCTTGGCGCGCCTGATTGTGGCCCATTTACTATGTCCTGACATTGGTCCTCCAAAAAAATTCTTGGTCCGGGCGCAGGGCCCGAAAAACGTATTTACTTACTCGACATCGCCCCGAAAGCCAAGCCCCAGGATGAAGGTCTCCTTGCTTTCGGCCCGGGAACTCTTGGGCTTAAAGCCGCGCACCTTCTCAAAGTAGGGCCGCAGCGACTCCTGAAAGCCCTTGGCGTCCGGCCCTTCGAAGATCTTGGCAACGAAGTCGCCGCCGATGCGCAACCGCCGCAGGGCCACATCGCGGGCGCGCTCGCACAACTCCACGGACCGCGCCTGGTCCGTGAACTTGACTCCCGTGGTGCGGGGTGCCATGTCGCTCATGACGAAGTCGAAGGGCATGAGCGGCTCCATGAGTTCCAAAAGCTCCGGGGTGTCCTCGAAGGCATCGTGGACCAAAAAGCGCACGTTCTCCGGGAACTCCTGCTCCGTGGTCTGGATGTCCAGCGCCAGCACGCGGCCGGAGGGACCCACCTTCTTGGCCGCGAACAGCGTCCAAGAGCCGGGGGCCGCGCCCAGGTCGAGCACCTTGAGGCCGGGCTTCAGCAGGCCGAACTTGGAGTCCAGCTCCTGCAATTTGTACACGCTGCGCGCGGGGTAGTTTTCCGCCTTGGCGCGCTTGAAATAATGGTCGCGATATTGTTTCATGGGGGTGTCCTGTTGGAGGACACCTAGCGTAATCCGCCCCGCTTGCCAAGAAGCGCAAGGAGCCACATGACAGAACGCCCCAAGCGTCCCACGGTCCGCGACGAGCTGGGCCGCCCCCAATCCCTGCCCGCGGGGCCGGGGGACTTCCAGGCGCTGTGCGGCCACGGGCCGGAGGTGCTGCTGCTGGGACTGGGGCCGGAGCCGGAGGCCCTGCCAGCGCTGTTCCCGGAGGCGCGCGCCCTGCGCTACCTGGAGTGCCCGGCCATGGCCGCGCAACTGGGCGAGGGCTGGCGCGGGCGCATTCCTCCAAAATTTGCGGAAATCCACCCCGAGGATCTCCCCGCCTTGCTGGCCGCCGGGGCCAGAGTGGTGCTCTACGCCCCTGGCACGCGGCTGTTCCCCTTGTTCTGGGAGCCCCTGCTGGCAAAAGTCCAGCTGGCCCTGCTGCGGCACGCGCCCGCCCCGCGCCCGCGCCTGGCGTGGCTGCCGGGCGGCCAGGCCGACCTGCTGCGCACGGAACTGCGCGAGGCCTTCGAGGCTCTGGGCTGGAGCGTGCGCACGGCAACGGACGCCGGAGCCCCCCTGGACGCCGCCGCCCTGCCCGCACTCCTGGCCGCCGGGGAATGCCCGGAGCTCTATTTCAGCGTCAACTTTTGCGGCCTGGACCCCCTGGGCAAGGCGCAGCACCTGCTGGCCGCCGCCGGGGTGCGCACCGCCGTGTGGTGCGTGGACAACCCCCTGCACCTCTTGAGCGGCTGCAAGTCGCGCTCCTGGACCGAACTTCCGCTCTTCGTCACCGACGACTGGTTCCTGGAGCCCCTGCGCCAACTGGGGGCGCGCAGCGTGCACCACCTGCCCCTGGCCGCCCGCGTGGCCGATCTGGACCGCCCGGCTCAGCAGGGGCTTCCCGAGCTGAAGAACAGCCTCGTGTTCGTGGGGCGCTCCGCCTTCCCCGGCAAGGAAAGCTTTTTCGCGGGGTGCAGGCTGCCCCAGGAGCCCTGGGCCCAGGCCCAGGCCATGCTCCAACGCGGGGAGCGCCCGCACTTCGGCTGGTGGCTGGAGCAGCTGGGTGTGCAGCCCCTCTGGCCCGGCACGGAGGTGCGCCAGGCGGGCTACTGCGCGGAGGAAACCGGGCGCGCCTGGCGGGCGCTCTGCCTCACCCAGGCATCCCAGGCCCTGGGCGGCGGGCTCACCATCCACGGCGACGAGGGCTGGAACGCCCTGCTGCCTAAAGGCACGGACGTGCGCCCGCCCGTGGACTACTACACCGCCCTGCCCGCCATCGCCGCCAGCGCGGCCTGCTGTCTGAACCTCACCAGCCCGCTGCTGCCGCGTGGCCTCACCCAGCGCCACTTCGACACCTGGGCCTGGGGCGGAACACTGCTCTCCGACGCCACGCCGGGCCTGAACATCTTCCCGGCGGAGCTGACGCGGGAGCTGACCTTCCAGGAACCTGCGGCCCTGGCCGGGCGCTTCCGGGCCCTGGCGGATGACGCGGCCCTGCGTCGACAGCTGGGCGAGGCCTGGCGCGGGCTGCTGCGCCGGGAGCACACCTATGCCCACCGGCTTGCCAGGGTGCTGGAAATCTAGCGCGCCGCAAGCGCAGATGGCCCAGGCGGTTGACGCGGCCTGGCGCTTTGCCGCATGACAGGGGCCGCTTGCAAGGACGCTCAGGCCAGGAGGAATGACATAAATGGCGGATGGAAACATGGCGGATGCTGAAATGACGGATGTTGAAATGACGGGTGTTGAGATGACGGGCGCGACCGAAACGAAGCAGGTCATCGACCTGCGCGAGGTGTGCTGCGGGCTGGTGCCGCAGATTCTGGCGCACCTGGCCCAGGCCAAGGCCGACGAGGTGGAGGTGCTGGTGCGGCCCGGCATCGAGCCGGAGGTGGTCAACGGCTTCGGCTCCGGCGGGGCCTGGAACCTGACCTTTCTGCCCAGCCTGGGCCACGGGCTGGCGCGCTTCACCCGCCGCAAGGACCATGACGTCTACGTTCCTGTCCTGGACCTGCTGGACTACTAGTCCCGCTGCGCATTTATTGCGGAATCGGCCTGAGACCGTAGACCCGACCTAAAAATCCGGCATTTGCCCCAGCATCAGCATGTGCATCCGGCGCACCATCTGCGGCGGCAGGGGCGACTGCCAGTAGCCCAGGGCGTCCGCCAGCACAGAGGCCACCACCAGCACCGCCAGGGTCCCGGCGGCCAAAACCCACCACGGCAGGCGACGGTTCGCGGCGCTTACGCCCAGGCAGCCCGGCACCGGGCACACGCCCACACATTCCACGCAGCCCTGGCACTCCGGGGAACTCACCCGCGTCAGGGTGTCCACGGGCAGCGCCATGGGGCAAGCCTTGGCGCAGCGGCCGCAGTGCACGCAGGAGGCTTCGTCACGCGCCACGGCCACGGGGCTGAGCCAGGCCACGAGCCCCAGCAGAGCGCCATAGGGGCACAGCGCCCGGCACCAGAAGGCCGGAACAACCACGGACATCACGGCCAGAAAGCCCAGCACGCTGAGGGTTGTGCCGGAAGGTTGCTGGAAGAAGGCCAGCATCCGGGTATCGGCCACCATATTGTAGGGCGAATGCAGGAAGGACTCGATGTCCGCCGCGTTCATCCCCAGGGTCAGGTATCCGAACCCGGCCAGCAGCAGGTACTTGGGCGCGGCCAGGATGCGGCGGCCCAGCTGGCCCGGCTGGCGCGCCAGCCCAAGGCGGCGGCCCAGGCGCTCCAACAGGTTGGAGGCCAGCCCCACCGGGCACAGCTGCCCGCAGAACCCTTTGCGCCACAACAGCGCCGTGGCCAAAATGGCCAGGAAAATCGTCAGCCCCGCCGGATGGATGGGGTCCCACTGGCCGGTGAACACCAGCCTCTTGGCGGCCATGAGGGCGCTGATGGGCAAAAAGCCCTCCACGGCCGGGGGCTTGGCGGCCCAGATGTCGCTCTGGCCCGTGGCCCAGGCCACATGGTCAAAGAAGCGTGCGCAGGTCCAGGCCAGAAACGCGGCAAAGCCCACCTGCGCGGCAAGGCGCAGGCGCGAGGGGGAAAGCAGTCCGCTCCGCATGGGGAATGCGCGCCGGGGCTAGGCCCAGCCGCGGACCTCGGCCGCGTACTTGTCCAGGTTGTTGGGCTCGCCGGGCTTGTGCTCGTCCGGGTACAGCAGGGCGGACATGAAGAACACGCTGCCCACGTTGAGCGACATGGCCGCGCTGCCGGAGAAGCTCGCCAGCCGCTCCCCGGCGGCCTTGGCCAGCACTGGCTCCAGGGCGTTCACCAGGGGCTCCGCGTCCTCGGCCAGGTCGGCCAGCAGTTCGGCCTTCTCCCGCATTTTGGCGGCGTATCCGGCCTGGTCTTTCTTATCATGGATGAGGGCCTCGGCCTCGGCCTCCAGGGCGTGGACCGTGGCGGCGCGCTCCTCAAGAAACGTGGCGAGTTGGACTATGGCTGTGGGACTCATGCTGTCCTCCGTGCTTTTGGTTGGGCTTGCCCGTGGCATGTTCCCGTGACACTGCGCCGGGCGCGCTGAAGCCGGAAGGTATGCCTCGCGGCGGCCCTTGGCAAGGCCTCAGCCCTGGTCCGCCCCGGCAAAGCCGCGCAGGGCCTCGGCCACAAAGCGGCGGCACAACTCCGGGTCCTTGGCGCCGCTGGCGTCCTCCAGCCCGGTGTGCGCGTCCACCCCGGCGGGGCGAACGGCGGCAATGGCCTCGGCCACGTTGGCGGGGGTGAGCCCACCGGCCAGGATGAGCGGCTTGGGCAGGGCCTGGGCCAGGCGGCGGCTCACCGCCCAGTCGTGCACCTTGCCCGTGGCCCCGCTGGCGCCGGTGGAGGGGTCGAAGGTATCCGTCAGGAAGGCGTCCACATAGGGCGCATGCTCCCGCGCTTGGGCGGTGAGGGCGGCCTCCGCATGGTCCAAGTCCTTGCCCATGCCGATAACCAGGCTCTTGATGACGAAGAGCCACGGCGCGGCCTGGCGCAG